>DCEG01000077.1:0-42130 GCA_002316835.1 Bacteroidales bacterium UBA1035
TTCCGTTTCCAGCGCTCGGATAGCGGTATTCGAATTGTCCGCCTGAACGTACAATCCCTTGCCGTTTTGAGCAATTTCCTGCGCCATTTGTTCGTTCAAACGCGAAACAACCACTTGTCCTTCGCTATCGGATTTATAATTATTGCTGTATTCCGATTCCGGCACTGGTGTTCCTTCTATTGAACCGATACCGATGACATTTACCATAATTCCCGCATCGGAAGCTTGTTTAGCCGCTTCGTTAGCGTTTCCTTCGTGGTCTTCACCATCGGTGATGAGAATCATCGCTTTATCCACATCCTGGTCGCTCGAAAATGAACTTACTCCCAAATTAATGGCTTCGCCAATGGCCGTACCTTGTACCGGAACCAGACTCGGGTCGATAGTATTCAAAAATAACTTTGCCGATTGCGTATCAGAAGTTAGTGGCATTTGAACGTAAGCCTCTCCTGCAAAGACAATGAGTGCCACTTTATCGTTCTTGCGAACATCAATAATCCGCGACAGGATTTGTTTTGCCCGTGCTAATCTGTCGGGTGAAACGTCGCGTGCCAGCATCGAGTTGGAAACGTCTATCGCAATTACCAGCTCGATGCCTTCTTTTTCCACGTTTTCAACTTTTGTGCCGAATTGCGGGCGGGCGATCATAATAATTCCCGTGCAAAGTGCAGCAAAAATCAACCAAAATTTCAAATACGAACGCTTAAGTGATAACTCGGGCATCATTTTTTTGATGGTAGCAAGCACACCGAGCTTCTTCACATCGTTTCGTTTTCTGATGTTCAGGTAAATGTAAAGCGCCACCAAAAAAGGCATGGCGATAAACAAATACAAATATTCCGGATTTTCGAATCTAAACATTTTTACCCCCTAAATCCCCTGAAGGGGACTATTTACTATTTATGTATTTTTACTATTAATGGAAGACGTTGCACGCAACGTCTCTACACACAACTCAAAACTGCCAACTCGTAACTCTTACGGTATATTCCTCAACCACGTTCTTCTCAAAATCAATTCTAGCAGAATCAATCCTAAAGCGAGCAGCGCGAAAGGCAGGAATAACTCCTGCTTCCTAGTAACGTTTTGCACGTTGATGAGATATTTTTCCAATTCATCGATTTCGTTGTATATATTGCTCAGACTTTCGTTGTCTTCGGCACGGAAGTATTTACCTCCCGTCAACGAAGCAATTTCGGTGAGCGTTTTTTCGTCAATATCCACCGGCATATTTTGCAGACGCATTCCAAATGGGGTTTGTACCGGTGTGGGCGCCATTCCTTTTGTTCCGGCACCAATGGTATAAACCCGAATACCGTAACTTTGTGCCAGATCGGCTGCTGTGAGTGGTGCAATCTGTCCGCGGTTGTTTGAGCCGTCGGTCAGCAAAATCACCACTTTCGATTTGGATTCACTATCTTTCAACCGGTTCACAGCATTTGCCAAACCCAATCCGATTGCTGTTCCATCTTCAATTAGTCCAAAGTCGATACCATTTAGTAGATTCAGCAACACCTTGTGATCTGTAGTCATTGGGCATTGCGTGAAACTTTCGCCAGCGAAAATTACTAACCCGATATTATCGTTTTTACGGTCTGTTATAAATTCTGCGGCCACTTTTTTTGCGGCTTCCAGTCGATTAGGCTGTAAATCCTGCGCCAGCATCGAACCCGATACGTCAAGCGCCAACACAATATCGATTCCCTGCGTTTCAGATTCTTCCCAACTATCAACTGCCTGCGGACGGGCAATAACGATAATAAGTAATGCCAGTGCAATCATCCTCAACGCGAACGGAAGATGGCGCAGGTATGTTTTAAATCCCCTGCTCTTTCCGCTGAAAGCGTTTGTGGACGCCAGCTTGAATGAGGCCTGCATTTTGGACATACGAATGATGTACCATGCGATAAGCGGAGCAAGTATCAACAGCAGATAGAGATATGTCGGGTTTGCGAATTGCATTTGTTAGCGTTGAGTGTTGGGCATGAGGTTTTGAGCCCTGAGCCCGTCAGTCATTTGTAATTATTAATTTGTAATTTCTTTTTCAATCTCTTTCTTATCCGGTAACGGGTCTGGTTCGCGCGTTTGGTTGACAAAAAAATAAGCATTCATCAGGCTTAAATCGTTTTCATCCGCATACGGCTTGTGTTTTGCGAACTTCACCATATCGGCAACCGAAAGAATCTGAACCAGATTATTATAAACGGACTCGTCATCCGATTTTTTTCTTATTTCCGTCAGAATTTCGCCCGAAGTCATCTCCATGGCGTTCATCCTATAACGTTCGAACATGTATGTACGCAAAATATCCGTAATTTTCGTGTAATATTCTTTTTCCCTGCCCTGTTGCCAGATCTTTTCAGCTTTCAGTTTATCCAGTTCCTGAATAGCACGGACATGAGGCGGCAATACTACCGGTGGTGTAAAGAAATATCCTTTCTTCTTCTTTCTAAGAACAAGGATAATTATCAGTGCTATGATTGCTAACAGCAGGATAAATCCGAGTATAATCCATAACAGCCACAGGTAATCCGTCCATACGAAAGGTGGTTTTTGTAGCGGTTTTATATCATTAAGTTGAAGTTGCTGAAAATCGATGGAATCGGTTTGTCCTGTATTCATCTTCTCCAAATATGCCACAGTAGAATCTTTCAGCACGGGCGATGTAACTTTTAATCCGAAAGAGTTCGAAAAAATGGTATCGATTCCGTCGAAAATGGGCATGTTCGGAATGTAATACAGCGTGGAGTCGAACGACGTAACTACGTACTTGAAATTCATCGTAGCCACGTTGTTCTCGATTACCGTATCTGGCGGAAGCATGGTTAATACCTCCAGACCGGGAATAATTTCTTTCTGATAAACCGGAAATTGGATAGTTTGATCTTTTGGTGCGATAACCCTGAGGTTGATAAGCGCCTGTTCCCCGATCTGAATTTCAGCCGGTTGCACGGTTGCCTGCACCGATGCCCGTTGCGCAAAAGACCGATGATTTATGCTTATCAGTAAAAACAGCGGCAAAAATATATATAGAATTATCTTCCTCACTTCTCGATTTCTAACTTCTAATTTCTTTCGTTATCTCCTTCTTTGAAATAACAGCAGCAACGCTTTCGCGTAATCGTCTTCAGTTGAGACGGATACGTTATCGACACTGCTTTGTTTGAAAACTTGCAACATCTCTGTCTGGCGGTCTTGCCACCACTTCATGTAATCGTTTCTAACCCGTTTGGATGATGTATCAATCCATGTTTCACCGCCTGTTTCGGGGTCTTTCACCTTCATCAATCCCAACGACGGTAATCGCGTGCTGAGTTTATCGTAAACCTGGATGGCAACGATATCGTGTTTGCGGTTAGCTATGCGTAGCGATGGTTTGTAATCTCCCGTATCGATAAAATCGGAAATTAAGAACGTGGTGCAACGCTTTTTAATGGCGTTGGTCATATATCGCAATGCCATGTTAATATCGGTTCCGGTGCTTTCGGGCTCGAAACCCAGAATTTCACGAATAATGAAAAGGATATGTTTTTTCCCTTTTTTGGGTGGAATAAATTTTTCTACTTTATCCGAAAAGAAAATTACACCGATCTTATCGTTGTTCTGTATCGCCGAGAATGCCAATGTAGCGGCAATTTCGGCAACCATATCGCGCTTTATTTTCTCTGAAGACCCAAAACCCAAACTTTCCGACACGTCGATAAGCAACATTACCGTGAGCTCTCGTTCTTCTTCAAAGATTTTCACATACGGACGATTGTACCGGGCGGTAACGTTCCAATCGATATCGCGCATGTCGTCACCGTACTGGTATTCACGAACTTCGGAAAACGCCATACCACGGCCTTTAAAAGCTGAGTGGTACTGTCCCGCGAAAATATTCCGCGATAATCCACGTGCTTTTATTTCAATATGTCGTACTTTTTTTAGTAGTTCGGATGTCTCCATTTGTTCGCTCTTTTTTGAGACGCATTCGATGCGTCTCTACGTCGCCCTATTTCCTTTTCGCCAAGTCTCCTCCTCGTAATTACGGCACCTCAACCTTATTCAAAATTTCGCTGATGATCTCTTCCGATGTCAGGTTGTTGGCTTCCGCTTCGTAGGTGAGTCCGATGCGGTGACGGAGAACATCGTGGCACACGGCACGAATATCTTCGGGAATGACGTAACCGCGGCGTTTGATGAAAGCAAATGTGCGGGCTGCCAACGCTAGGTTGATGGACGCACGGGGCGAAGAACCAAATCCGATCATTTCTTTCATGCCTTTCAGTCCAAATTGGTCGGGGAAACGGGTGGCGAACACGATATCGATAATGTAGCGTTCTATTTTTTCGTCGATATACACATCGCGGACTACTTTCCGGGCATCCATAATTTCTTCGGTGGTAACCACCGGTCTGTCAATAGATACGGGCTCGAAAATATTCTGACGAATGATCCGTTTTTCTTCTTCCTTGGTGGGATAACCGATGACTACTTTCAGCATGAAACGGTCAACCTGAGCTTCAGGAAGCGGATACGTCCCTTCCTGTTCAATCGGGTTTTGCGTGGCCATCACCAAAAACGGATTGGGTAGTTTATACGTTTTTTCACCGATGGTTACCTGACGTTCCTGCATGGCTTCGAGCAACGCGCTCTGAACCTTGGCGGGCGCACGGTTTATTTCGTCGGCCAGCACGAAATTGGCAAAAACAGGACCGTGTTTAACCAGAAACTCTTCGTTGCGCGGACTGTAAATCATGGTTCCGACAACGTCTGCGGGTAGAAGGTCAGGTGTGAACTGCACACGGTTGTATTTCGCATCAATAAGCTGAGCCAATGATTTTATCGCCAGTGTTTTTGCCAATCCCGGCACACCTTCCAGCAGGATATGCCCGTCGGACAGTAATCCGATCAAAAGCGACTCCACCAGATGTTTCTGGCCAACAATCACTTTATCCATTCCGGTGAGAAGGGTTTGAGTAAAGGCGCTTTTCTGCTCAATCCTCTCGTTTAATTCTTTGATATCAATTACTTGACTCATATTATTTGTTTGTTAAAATTGGTCTTCGGGTTTTCGAAACACAAAAATAGAAAATGTTAAAACGTTTTGGATAGATTTGGGGTTAAAAATGTTTAAGTGAATTGTTTTGGTATTATGATCATGAAAGAAATGCACTATGCAATGCTGACGAGTTTCACTGAAAATAACATTTTTCTCGGACGAAATTATAATATGAGAAAATGTTTATAACTTGTACGAAATTATTATTACACATCGCTTTTACCGTGAGAATGCCCAAAGCCAGTTAGGTTTAGGTGAATATGCGAATTGAATGCGGATATTTGAGAGTTGACTTCCAATAAAAGCATTCCTCATCATATAAACATTATTCTGCTAAAAATACTGTCATTTGAATTTGTAAGATTAATTTATTCTTCATAATTTTGTATCCAAACGAATACAATTAAAGAAATGTATTTTATTGAGAAGACAACAGAATTTGATAAGTGGCTTAAGAAACTTAACGACCTGAGAGCAAAAGCAAAAATTTTGTTTCGACTTCAAAAATTAGAACAAGACGAACATTTTGGAGATTGCGAACCTGTTGGTGATGGAATTAGAGAATTGAAAATCAACTACGCAAAAGGTTACAGAGTTTATTTCAAAGAAGTTGATAGAAAAATTATCATTCTGCTTATTGGGGGTGATAAATCAACTCAACAAAGAGACATTGAAAAAGCAAAAAGTATTTGGAGAAACTTAAAAAAATAGAAGATGAAAACATCAAAATTTGACATTGCAGATTATTTGGACAGCAACGAAATGATTGCCGAGTACCTAAATGCAGTTTTGGAAGAAGGAGGTGATAGTGAAATTGTTATAGCCATCGGACATATTGCAAAAGCAATTGGTATGACTAAAATAGCAGAGCAAACCGGAATGAGCAGACCAAGCTTGTACAAAGCATTGTCTGAAGGGGCCAAGCCGCAGTTTTCAACTATCATGAAAGTCTTGAAAGCTGTGGGAGGACAAATACAAATAAATCCATTACCTGCTTAGAACAAACACATATAAGAGCTAAACCTCTTCTCACCCTACAAACTCCATCCCAAACACCTCCACAAAAGCTTGTTTCATTCTATCAGAGACTTCCTGAAAATACACTTCGTGTCCCAGTTCCTTTTGCATAGATGTAACGGCACGATCGGTAAATCCGCAAGGATTGATGTAGTTGAAGTAAGATAGATCAGTATTCACGTTGAGTGCCAGGCCGTGCATGGTTACAAACCGGCTGGTGCGCACACCAATGGCGCAAATCTTTCGTGCTTTCGCCGGATGTTGAGCATCGATCCAGACACCCATGGCTTTTTCGTCTTTCTCGCCGGTAATGCCAAACGATTCAAGCGTTTGAATAACCACATCTTCCAGTTTATTGATGTACGATTTTACACCTACGCGAAACTCTTCCATATCGATAATGGGATAAGCCACCAGTTGTCCGGGACCGTGATAGGTTATATCGCCACCACGATCGATCGGATAATAATCGATATTTTTGCTTTTGCAAACGTGTTCGGCAATAAGCAGGTTTTGCGCGTTTCCGCTTTTCCCAAGGGTATAAACTGGTTCGTGTTCGCAAAAAAGCAAAAATTGTGGTTTGGGTTGCGTGTGATTGACTTTTGCATCCACTACTGATTGAAACAGCTCTTCCTGTAAATTCCAGGCTTGTTTGTAGCGAATACGGCCCAAATTCTTGAAAAAAACTTCAGAATTTACGATTTCGGATTTACGATTTACGATTGAAGTAGGTGAAGAATCTACCAATGCACCCGATTGAGTATTTTGATTAGACATTTTTATTTCTTTAGAAAACTATCATCTATGGTCTAACAGTCTTTTGTGGTCTGTCTTGGTTCCTGGCTCTTGGTTCTGTTCGAATGCGTCGGGCGGGTAATCCGCCAGACGCAGTTGAAGTTTAAACATGTCTCTCGGCACGGTAAGAGGAACGCACCAGCGGGCCACTTTCCACAATATCGAAACCTTTTCCCAATCCTACTCTTTTGTATTCCCTGAATTGTTCAAGCGAAACATATTCACTCACCGGTAGGTGATTTTTAGTGGGTTGCAGGTATTGTCCAATGGTGAGCACTTTGCAGCCTACGGATCTTAAGTCGTCCATGGTTTCTATTACCTCATCGGGAGTTTCTCCCAAACCGACCATAATACCTGATTTCGGTTTACTTTTATTACTTTTGGCAACTACTCCGATGGTTTTGAGACTTATATCATATTTGGCACGGCTACGAACAAGCGGAGTGAGCCTGCGAACAGTTTCCATGTTGTGCGAAATAATTTCGGGACCGGCATCGATGACTTTGTTAATAAGCTCCTCTTTCCCTAAGAAATCGGGGATTAACGTTTCCAATGTGATACCGGGATTCTTTTTCTTCACATATTTAATGGTTTCTGCCCAAAATTCCGCTCCGTAATCTCTCAAGTCGTCTCTATCAACACTCGTCAACACACAGTGTTTTAAATTCATTTTCGAGATAGTATCAGCCAAGCGATCCAGTTCGCCCCAATCCACCGGCAATGGTTTTCCGGTTTTAGTGGCACAAAAACCGCACGATCGGGTACAAATCTCACCCAAAATCATAAATGTTGCTGTCCCATGTCCCCAACATTCCGACAAATTAGGACATTTCCCGCTCACACAAATGGTGTGTAATCTATTATTTGCTATGATTTGTTTTAAATCGATATATTGTTTCCCTTGTGGCAATTCGATTTTCAGCCAGTCGGGTTTTCTTCGAGTTTGCATAATATTGTATGGTCTAATTAAATGAATTGAAGAAGATTAAATAAGATAAAACAAAATTACAATCAGGACTTTACGCATCCTTTAGTCGTTCTTGTTTCGTCAATCTTTTTCGGTTATTTGTATGGTTTTTTTTGCCGTGACAAAATGTTGGTGCAAAAATAGCATTTTTATTCAAGATCTACCAAAGAGAGTTTGATTTAAAACAGAAAAAGCCGGAACAAGACTCCGGCTTCTCGCTTTATAAATTGAAGCATTTATTCTTTTTCGGGCGCCTGTTTCGGTGATTCCTTCACAATTTCAGCATCGGGAACTGCTTTAACATCTTCTCCTTTCAGATACGATGGCAAACTCATTCCCGCCATATTGAACAAGTCGTTCAACGGCGGAACGGTTTTCATCAACCCCGATAAAAAATTGGCGGTAGAACCTTTCCCGTCAACGTTGTTTCCCGAATCCCAAACGGTAACTTTATCGAACTTGATATTCTTAACGGCTTCCACCTGAGTCTTAACCAATTCCGGCAGTTTTTCAATCATCAGCAACTGATAAGCCTTGTCGGGATCTCCTCCGGCAGCTTTCACCACATCTGCATAACCTTGAGCCTGCTTGTTCAGAATTTCGAATAAACCGCGCGCTTCGGCATCCATCTTGGCAAAAATAGCATCGGCTTCCCCTTTCGCCTGAACACGAATGCGTTCAGCTTCGGCTTCGGCATCGATAATGGCTTTTTGCTTGGAAATTTGTGCGGGTACTACAATATTGGCAGTTTCAGTAGAACGTTCACGTTCGGCGCGTGCATTTTCCGCCAGCTCCTGAGCTTTATAAGCTTCTTCCATGGCGCGTGCTTCCTGCACTTTTTCGGCAGCAATGGCAAGGCGTTGCGCTTCAGCTTCTTTTTCACGACGGGCAGCATCGGACTTGGCGATAGTGATTTTCGCCGTGTTCTCGCCTTCCACAGCCGTAGCATTGGCTTCAGCAACCCTTACACGGGTAACTTTATCGGCATCGGCTTTTCCGATGGATTCGTCACGCATGGCAAGAGCGATGTTGATTTCGCGGTCTTTATCGGCTTGCGCCTTTCCGGTTTCACCGATCTTTTCCTGTTCGGCCACACTTATTTTGGCTTCGTTTATGGCTTTTGCCGCCGCCTCTTTTCCCAAAGCTTCAATGTAGCCCGACTCGTCGCGAATATCGGTAACGTTTACGTTAATAAGCTTTAAGCCCACTTTCTTCAATTCAGAATCGACGGTTTTGGAGATAGCATCAAGAAATTTATCGCGGTCGGAATTGATTTCTTCAATCGACATGGTGGCAATCACCAAACGCAGTTGTCCGAAAAGTATATCGGAAGCAAGTTCACGAATTTGGTCGGGTTTAAGCCCCAACAATCTTTCGGCGGCGGTATTCATTAATTCCGGTTCTGATGAAATGGCAATGGTAAAGCGAGACGGCACATCCACGCGAATGTTTTGCCGGCTCAGCGCGTTGGTAAGATTGGCTTCGATGGAAAGTGGCTTCAGGTCTAAGTAAGCGTAGTCCTGAATAACCGGCCAGATAAAAGCTCCGCCACCGTGAATACATCGGGCAGAAGAACCTCCGGTTTTTCCGTAAACCACTAGAATTTTATCGGACGGACAACGTTTAAAACGCGATACAATGGCCAGTATGGTTACAAAAACCACCACAACCAGCACTACAATTAAAAGCATGGGAGTTGTTTCGAAAGGCATAATTTATTTAGTTTTCAGTTATAAGTTTTGAGTGCAAAATATGTAAACTTATTGTAACCCAATTGTAATTCGATAGATATTCAGTTGTAATTCGTCGTTTCATTAAACCTTTCACCACCACAACTAATTACTATTGAATTATGCGAAGCGAGTATCCATTGAATTACTATCGAATTTATCAGATTTTTTCTACGATTAATATATTGTTTTCAATTTTTATGACTTTAACGGGAGTGGTATTGTGCAGCGATTCAAGGCCATCGGTCATTGCATCCAGTTCGCGAACCGAACCGCCTACGCTAATCAATACTCTTCCCTTTCCATCCCGATGAGCGGGAATTGTCAGATAAACTTCGCCGGATTTATTCAACGCATCTTCTGTTTTGAAAGAGCCGTCTTTCGCTAATTTGAACAGTTGACGGAGAATCAGGAAAAAGATTAGAACAAAGCCAAGTCCAACCAGCACGGCAACAGTTATCAGCATCGGCTTACCGGGTATAACCGAAAAAAGAGCTATTCCGCCCCAACTGAAACCCAGCAGAAAATTAACCAGACTTCGCAACGAAAAAAGGTCACCCAGCGAATCGCCGAAACCTACATCACCGTCTATATCGGCAGAAATATCTCCGGCATCGCCACCTCCAACAAAAGTGGCAATGGTTTGAATAATAAAAAATAAGCTAACGGGAATAGCGATATACCAAAAGGTTCGCAATAATGGATCGATATCTTGCAGTATTTCCATAGTGTGTTAAGTTTGTTCCAAAATTAATAAAAAAATTAACATGCAAACGCTTTTTGCCTGATTTTGTATGATGAAAACCGTTTCGAAAATACTCTCTAACTATTTTTAATCCACAACTGTTAAGATTGTGAGAACAGAATTCTTATCTTTGCGCTCAAATCTTAACGATAACGAGACAGCTTGAAATTTGAACTGCAACATACCGATTCCTTATCGAACGCACGCGCCGGATTAATTACAACCGATCACGGGCAAATTGAAACACCCGTTTTTATGCCGGTAGGCACCGTGGGAAGCGTGAAAGCGGTGCAAATGACGGAACTGAAAGACGATATTAAAGCTCAGATAATTCTTGGCAACACGTATCATCTTTATCTGCGGCCGGGACTGGATGTTTTGGAACGTGCGGGAGGATTGCACAAGTTCAACAGTTGGGATAAACCTATTTTGACCGATAGTGGCGGATTTCAGGTTTTTTCGCTGGCCGAAAACCGGAAACTTAAGGAGGAAGGGGCCGAATTTCGCTCACACATAGATGGATCGAAGCATTTCTTCACTCCGGAAAAAGTGGTGGATATCCAACGCATCATCGGAGCCGATATTATGATGGCTTTTGACGAATGCACACCAGGAGATGCCGATTACGATTACGCCAAAAAGTCGCTCGATCTGACCGAAAGATGGTTGCACAGATGTATTACCCGGTTTAACGAAACCGAATGCTCATACGGCTACAGACAAACATTGTTTCCTATCGTGCAGGGGTGCGTGTATCCCGATCTTCGTCGTCGTGCGGCGGAAAACGTGGCTTCGCTTGAAGCGGATGGAAATGCCATCGGCGGACTGGCAGTGGGCGAACCCACCGAGAAAATGTACGAAATGGTGGAGCTGGTAAACGAAATATTGCCAAAAGACAAACCGCGTTACCTGATGGGAGTCGGTACACCGGCAAATTTACTTGAAGCCATCGAACGCGGCGTGGATATGTTCGATTGCATTATGCCTACGCGAAACGGCCGAAACGGACAGATTTTTACCAAAAACGGCATCCTGAACATGCGAAACGAGCGATGGAAAGACGACTTTTCGCCTATCGAAGAAGACGGCGCCTCGTACGTGGACACGCTTTACAGCAAAGCATATCTGCGTCATCTTATCAACGTGAATGAAATTTTGGGATTGCAAATTGCATCGGTGCATAACCTGGCGTTTTACATCTGGCTGATGCAGGAAGCCCGAAAACATATTATCGAAGGTGATTTCGCTGTGTGGAAACGAAAAATGGTAGTGCAAACCATGCAGCGACTCTAAGATCCTCGCAAATAGAATATTATAGTTATTGACTGATAAAGCCCGAACAACAACTGAATGAACATTGAGTATGAAAAGTAAACTCAAACTGATGCGGATAGATAAATATATCATCAAGAAATTTCTGGGGACATACATCTTCATGATCTCTCTTATTTTGTCTATTTCAGTTGTGTTCGACATCAACGAAAAGATTGATAAGTTTATGAGCAACAGCGCGCCGCTCAAAGAGATTATATTTAATTATTATTTTAATTTCGTTCCGTACTACGCCAATCTTTTCAGTCCGCTTTTTATCTTTTTAGCCGTTATATTTTTCACTTCTAAAATGGCTTCCAACTCCGAAATTATTGCTATCCTGTCAAACGGAATCGGATTCAAACGTTTACTCAAACCCTATATGATCGCGGCTGCAGTAATTGCACTTTTTACGTTCGTAATGGGAGGATTTATTATTCCACCTGCCAATAAAACTCGCATTAACTTTGAAAGAACATATATTGACCCAAATAAACGACAGACCAGCGACAGGGATATTCAATTTAAAGTGGCGGAAGGCACGATCGCTTATTTTGGGAATTTTGATCTGGAAAGCAACACAGGGTATAATTTTTCAATGGATCATTTCGATAGCTTGAAATTGGTTTCTCGTCTAACGGCACAGTCGATCAAATACGACTCGTTGTATCATTGGACAATAAGCAGTTATCAAATAAGAACTTTTGATGGATTGGAAGAAAAAATCACCAGCGGAAGCTCCATCGACACGGTCATCCAAATTGTCCCTAACGACTTTATCGTGGTAAGAACCGCCCAGCAGATGATGACAACGCCACAACTTATAAGGCATATCCAAAGTCAGAAACGGCGTGGACTTGGAAATATTCAACCGTTTCAGATCGAATATCATTCGCGCTATGCATCTGTTTTTTCTGCATTTATTCTGACCCTTATCGGAGCAGCGCTCTCTGCCCGAAAGGTAAAAGGAGGAATGGGCTTGAACATCGGTATCGGGTTGGCATTAAGTATGGCTTATATCTTGTTTATGACCATCAGTTCGTCGTTTGCGGTAAAAGGGAGCATGAGCCCGATGATTGCTGCCTGGATTCCTAATATTGTGTTTATCGGTATCGCGTTTTTTCTGTATAAAAAGGCGCCTAATTAAGACTAAGCAACATGGAGATATAGAGATAACGCGAATTTTGGACTTTAAACTTTAAAAGAATATGAAAAAATATATACTTACAATTGTTTTTGTAGCTTTTGCATTTTTTGTGGGTGCGCAAACCAACTACCCTGTTGTTGTTATCGAAACCAACTACGGCACTATGAAAGCCATGCTGTACGACGATACGCCCAACCACAGCAACCATTTTCTGAAACTGGTGAAACAGGGATATTTTAACGGAACATTGTTTCACCGCGTAGTGAAGGAATTTATGATTCAGGGCGGTGCACAGGATTCAAAGAATGCTCCAGCGGGAACGCAAATCGGCGGCGGAAGAACCGATATGGATATTATGCCGGAATTCAGGGATAATCATTTTCATAAAAAAGGAGCATTAGCCGCACCCCGAAGGGATGATAACGTAAATCCGCAGAAGAAATCGGATGCTTCGCAGTTTTATATCGTACACGGAAAAGTATATACGCAAGGCCGATTAGATTCCATGGAAATGGCGGTGAACGTGCCCATTAAAAACAAAATTATCCGCGAACATTATTTGCCGCACAAAGACGATCTGGCAAAACTGAAAGCTACCGATGCCAGTGCTTTTAACACCATGCTGGATTCTGTTCTTCACGTAGTGGATTCGTTGTACGAAGCGGCTCCCGGAAAATTTTTCTTTCCTGCGGAACTGAAGGAAGCGTATTCCACCATAGGTGGTGCTCGTCATTTGGACGGTGAATACACTGTTTTTGGCGAAGTAACCGAAGGATTGGAGGTTATCGATAAAATTGCCGCATTGGCAGTTGATGGAAACAGCCGCCCGAGAAGTGATGCAAAGATTGTGAGGATTTATATACAATAGCAGTAGATACGCGATTCAGCCACAGCGGACAAGCAATCGCGTCTCTACCTATTTTATTCGATATTTTTTCTTACTTGAGTGAGAAACGTTTTCATTGCATCGCTATCTTTTTCCACAATAATAGTGAGCAATTCTTTCAGTTTTTCCCTGATTTTCACCAATTGATCGGGAGTATAGGGATTAAATAAAATCTCCGTGAGGAGAAAATCATCTTCCGAGAGCAATCCCTGAGCAATATTCATGTGCTTTTTAAACGTGGTACCCGGAGCGTCCTGATGCTTCATTACCGATGCAAAAACCAACGTTGACGCAAACGGAATGGAAAGCGAATAGGCGATGGTTTCGTCGTGTTCTCGGAATGAATATTCAAAAACGTTGAGTTTAAGCCGCCTATACAAATCGCGGAAAAAAACTTTTCCCAAATGCGACGATTCCGATATGATAATAGCGCTTTGTGAACTCAGATCGCTAAGGCTGGCAAACGTGGGGCCAAACATCGGGTGCGTGGAAACATACGGCCGGGTACGTTCACGATAAAACTCTTCCAATCCTGTTTTTACAGATGCAATATCGCTCAAAATACACGTTTGCGGCAAATAGGGTAACACATTGTTGAACGCCTCGATGGTGTATTTCAGCGTAGCTGCATTAATAACCAGTTCAGGCGCAAATTCCTGCACTTCTTCGGGATTTGTCATCCGAAGCGTGTTATAAATGAACCGTAATTTTTTCGGGTCGGTGTCCAATACGGCTATCTCGTGATCGAAACTGAGCACATCAGCAAAAAACGATCCCATTTTGCCGGCTCCGAGGATTAATATCTTCATTTTTTTGCTTTTTCCATTACCTCAAATTGTTGACGAACCGATTCAGCATGTATTGCTTCAAGAATTTGGAGTGCAAATTCACCCGACATATCCATTTTCTCTGCCTGGTCAGCGCGATCTTTACGAATATGGTCGTAACGGCCGGTTTGAAGTACAGGCATGTCATGTTCCAGCTTGTAAAGCCCAATTTCGCGCGATACGCGCATTCGCTTTGATAACAACTGCAAAATCTCGTTGTCCAGTTCGTCTATTTGCACACGCAAATCGGATAAGTCTTCTGTCGATTGCACCTTGTCCCGAATAACCAGTTCACGCAGAACCTCACCTAACGTATCGGGTGTAATTTGTTGCGCACTGTCGCTCCAGGCATCATCAGGATTTCGATGCGATTCAATGATCAATCCGTAATAATTCAAGTCCATTGCCTGCTGGCAAATTGTTTTGATCATTGAACGTTTTCCCCCGATATGGCTCGGATCACAAATAATGGGAAGGTTGGGATAACGGCGTTTCAATTCGATGGGAATGTGCCACTGTGGGATATTCCGGTACACAGTTTTATCGTTAGTACTGAACCCACGATGAATGACACCGATCTTTTTAATTCCGGCATTATACAAACGCTCAATGGCCCCAATCCACAATTCCAGATCGGGATTAACCGGGTTTTTTATCAATACAGGAATATCAACACCTTTCAACGTATCGGCAATTTCCTGTACAGCAAAGGGATTCGCAGTTGTACGCGCTCCGATCCACAGCATATCCATGTTGTATTTCAACGATTCGTACACGTGTTTTTCTGTTGCCACTTCAGTAGCCACATACATACCGGTTTCTTTTCTAACTTGCTGAAGCCACTTAAGCGCCGGAGTACCCATTCCTTCAAATCCACCGGGTTTGGTGCGGGGTTTCCACACTCCCGCTCTAAATATTTTGACTCCTTTTTCAGCTAGTTTTCGCGCTGTTTCCATTACCTGTTCTTCAGTTTCCGCGCTACAAGGACCTGAAATAATAATCGGGCGCTTGTCTTCTACTCCGGGTAATAAAATTGATTCAAATTCCATATGTTGTGAGTTATGAGTTTTAAGTTTCGAGTTAGGAGATTTATCTTGTTACTTATACTGTAATTGGTAATTAGTAATCAGTCATTTTTAGTTTAATTCTTTCAAACGCTTCCTGCATTTTTTCAACCGCTGAGCCCAGAGAAATTCTGATGTATCCTTCGCCATTGCTCCCGAAAATCACACCGGGCGTGATAAAAACGTGGGCATTGTAAAGAATATTATCGATAAAATCCTTGCTGGAAGTCCCTGAACCGGGTAATTTTCCCCATACGAACAACCCGACCTGAGTTTTATCGTATTTACAATTCAGTAAATCCATAATTTTTTCTGCCCACACACGACGTTCGGCGTAAATTCGGTTCATTTCATCGTGCCACTCCTGTGTATTTTGAAGAGCTGCGACAGTAGCCAGCTGCATGGGTTTGAACTGCCCGCTGTCGATATTGCTTTTAGCTTTTAACACCCATTTTACAAATTCGGGATTGGAAACGAGCATGCCCATACGCCAACCCGACATATTGTGCGATTTGCTCAACGAATTCAACTCAATACAAATATCTTTTGCTCCATCCACCGATAAAATGCTCATCGGATTATCGTTCAGGATAAAACTGTACGGATTGTCGTGACAAATGATAATATTATGCTTTTTGCCGAAGGCGACTAATTTTTCGAATAATTCTTTTGATGCATTTGTTCCCGTTGGCATGTTGGGATAGTTTACCCACATGAGTTTCACGCGTGATAAGTCTTGTTTTTCCAACGCGTCAAAATCGGGCAGCCAACCATTTTCCTCCAATAAATCGTATTCGATAACATTCGCCCGAAGCAGTTCCGAAACCGATTTATACGTCGGATATCCGGGATTCGGCACCAATACCGAATCGCCGAAATTGAGAAAAGTCATCGAAATATGTAAAATACCTTCTTTTGAACCAATTAACGGAAGCACTTCGTCAGGTGTTAAATCCACGTTGTAAAATCTTTTATACCAATCAGCGTAAGCTTTTCTCAATTCCGGTATTCCGGAATACGGCTGATAGGCGTGAGCATCGGGACGATGAGCGATTTCACAAAGCGTTTCGATAGTTTCCGGCGAGGGCATTTTATCGGGCGCCCCCACTCCCAGACTGATTACATTTTTGCCTTCGGCATTCATACGCGCCACTTCGGCAAGTTTTACCGAAAAGTAATATTCTGAAATACTTTTTATATGTTCAGCGGGCTGAATATGTTCTGTTTTATTCATGACTTTCCGTTGTTTGCAATTTGTTTATGCTCCACATATTCGCCCAGCACTTTCAGCTGCCCCACTAAAGGGATGATGGCTTTTATAGCTTGTTTGTACCGCTCATAATCGGCAAATGCAAGGTCGATATAAAATTGGTATTCCCATTCCCGGCCGATAATCGGGAGCGACTGGATGCGTGTGAGGTTGATACCGTAAAACGACAACACGGACAACACTTGTGATAAACTTCCTTCGGTGTGCGGAAGCACAAAAACCAATGATGCTTTGTCTATTTTATCCGATTTACGTATTTCAGAAACCATTTCATCGTGTGCTAATATCAAGAATCGGGTGAAATTGCGTTTGTTAGTCTCAATGCCTGCGGCAATAACTTCCAGATTGTAAATTTCCGCTGCCCGTTTACTGCAAATTGCCGCTACACCTTTAGTATTGTTTTCTGATATTTCTTTGGCCGCCAACGCCGTATCTTCATGTTCAACTATTTTAACATGCGGTAAGCTTTCTATAAAATCGGAACATTGCATCAGGGCCATAGGATGTGAAACAATTTCTTTTATGTCTTGCAGACTTTGTCCGGATAATGCCGACAATGTATGCGAAATACGAAGTTTATGTTCTCCGGCAATTTTCATATCATTGAGTTTAAGCAAGTCGTGATTGAGCAGCAGCCCTCCGGCAATTGTGTTTTCAATCGCCATTATTCCAATTAAATGTTCGTCTTTTTCAGCTTTCAAAAAAATATCTTTAAACGTAAGACACGATACAATTTCAAGTTCTTCTCCGAAATAATTGCGTGCCGCAATGTCGTGGTAAGCGCCTGGTCCGCCTTGAATGGCAATTTTTTTCATCTGTTTTGTAAGCTTATGTCTATAAATAAAAAAATCCTATCGTGCTATCGACAGGATTTTCTATTCAAAAAAAATTATTTTTATTTCTTCATTTTGCACATAAATCCTGTTCTACTTACTAAAGTAAAAGTAAAAATAGAAAGAATATGCAAAATTGTTCTGTTTCATTTTATTCGTTTTTTACGAATTTCGGTTGCAAAATTACAACAAAATTTAAATAATACAACAAAATGAAGAAATATTTTATTCTTTTTCCTCAAAATAGGCTTAAATGCTCGTAATTTACTGAATTAGCGTATATTTCATTTATTTACGTATATTTGCAAATTAAAAAAAATTCCTAAACATCTAAAAACTTCAATTTATGTTCAAAAATCATCCAAGAGGACTCATTGGCGCAGCTCTTTCGAACATGGGCGAACGCTTCGGTTTTTACATCATGATGGCTATATTGTCGTTATTCCTTTTATCTAAATTCGGGTTGGACAAAACCCAGGCCACAATTATTTATTCCATTTTCTACGCTTCGATCTACCTCCTCGCACTGGCAGGCGGATTCATTGCAGATAAAACCAAAAAGTACAAGGGCACCATCCTATGGGGTTTGATACTAATGACAGTTGGTTACTTTCTGATTGCCATTCCTACACCCACACCCGTTCCTAATTTTGCTTTGTATTTGACAATGACCTGTATCGGACTGTTTGTTATCGCTTTTGGTAATGGATTGTTTAAAGGCAACTTGCAGGCGGTAGTAGGACAAATGTACGATGACCCAAAATATTCAGCTAATCGTGATACCGGTTTTCAGATTTTCTATATGTTCATCAATATCGGTGCTCTGTTTGCTCCGCTTATTGCAGTGGGAATCCGTAACTGGTGGGTCCAGCACAATGGTTTTGAATATAATTCAGATCTTCCGGCACTTAGCCACCAATTCTTAAAGGGAACAATTACACCTGAAGCAACACAACGCTTTACAGAACTATCAGCCGCAGTGAGCAAAACCGTACCAACGGATCTAACAGCTTTTGCCAACGAGTATCTGAATGTTTTTAATACCGGATTTCATTATGCTTTTGGGGTGGCTATTTTTGCGATGTTAATTTCTCTGGTAATCTTCATTACTAACAAAAGAAAATTCCCGGATCCGGCACTGAAAGCTGCGAAAGCAAAAGAAAGTGCAGAAGCTCAGCATACTATTGTTCAAATGGATGCCAGAGAAGTACGTCAACGGTTATACGCACTATTTTCGGTATTCGCTGTAGTAATATTCTTCTGGTTCTCGTTCCACCAAAATGGGGTTACCTTGACATTCTTTGCCAATGAATATACTGATTTGAGCATGATCAACATTGACCTCGGTTTCACAAGTATTAAAGGTGCCGAAGTGTTTCAGTTTTTCAATCCATTCTTTGTTGTGTTTTTAACACCGATCATTATAGGGATTTTCGGTTGGTTGAGAGCAAGAGGCAAAGAACCTTCCACCCCCAAAAAGATAGCCATTGGTATGGGAATTGCAGCTGCGGCTTTCTTACTTATGTCAATCGGTTCACAAGGATTGCCCGATACAGATACTGCAAGAGCAATGGGTGGACTTACCGATGTGCAACGTGTAACTCCATGGTTACTAATTGGCACCTACTTTATTTTAACTGTTGCAGAATTATTTATCAGTCCGCTTGGATTATCGTTTGTTTCAAAAGTGGCTCCTCCACAATATCAAGGGATTATGCAAGGTGCGTGGTTGGGAGCAACCGCTTTGGGTAATCAGTTACTTATTTTAGGGACTGTATTCTATGAGAGCTTACCGCTTTGGGCAACCTGGCTTGTATTTGTTGCAGCATGTCTCATTTCGATGTTCACAATGCTGTTTATGCTGAAATGGCTCGAAAGAGTAGCGAAGTAAAATAATCCAATTACAAAGATCATAGAAAAAACCGGTGAAACTATCATCGGTTTTTTTGTTTTCAGATCTATTTGTGCGTAGATGTGGGGTTTCCCTTATAAATAGAAATTCCTGTTGATAACTTCTATCGATTTCTCTGAAAACCTTCTTCGAATTTCGCTATATTTGTCCGAACTTTTTATTCCATTCAACCCACCGTCCAACAGCTAAAAGGCGGTAGCCAAAAGCCAACTTTATAACATGCAGCCATTTGTACATTTACACGTCCATTCTCAATATTCCCTGCTAGACGGGCAAGCCAGCATCAATCGAATCGTGGATAAAGCCATGAACGACGATATGCCCGGGATCGCACTCACTGATCACGGTGCTATGTACGGAATAAAAGAGTTTGTGAATTACATAGACAGTGCAAAATCAAAAATAAAAAACGAGATAAAAAAACTGAGTAAGGAACTGGAAAGCAATCCCGATAATCTGAAACTGAAAAACGAGATTGAAGCCAAAACAGCCAAACTCAATTTTAAACCTATTATTGGGTGTGAATGTTACTGTGCGCGTCGTGACAGGTTTTCACAAACCGAAAAAATAGACGGAAGCGGCTGGCATCTGGTGGTATTGGCCAAAAACCTGACCGGCTATAAAAATCTTATAAAAATGGTGTCGAAAAGCTGGACCGAAGGGTTTTATTATCGTCCGCGAATCGATAAGGAGTTACTTGAGCAATACCACGAAGGACTTATTATTTCCACCGCTTGTCTTGGTGGCGAGATTCCTAGAAAAATTGACGACGGCAATATAGCCGGAGCCGAAGAAGCGGTTCAATGGTTTAAAAATATCTTTGGAGACGACTTTTATCTCGAAATTCAGAGACACAAGACCGATCGTCCGGATGCTGATCAGACAACCTACCCTAAACAGCAGCGCGTAAACACAGAAATTATCAAACTCGGGGAAAAGTACGGGGTGAAAGTTATCGCAACAAACGACGCTCACTTCGTAAATGAAGAAGATGCCGATGCTCATGACCGGTTAATCTGCCTGAACATGGGAAAAGATTTCGATGATCCCGATCGTATGCGCTACACCAAACAAGAATGGATAAAAACAACGGCAGAAATGAACAGGATTTTCGCCGATGTACCTGAAGCACTTGCCAATACGGTAGAGATTGCCGATAAAGTGGAAATCTATTCTATCGATAATCCGGCACTGATGCCCTTCTATCCTATTGAAAGTTCATTCGGGACAGAAGAAGAATATAAAGCTAAATATTCTGAAACCGATTTAATTGAGAAATTCGGTGAAAACAATTTTAACCGGCTGGGCGGATACGACAAGGTGATCCGTATTCAACTCGAATCAGATTATCTAAATCACCTCACTCAAATAGGCGCTCACAAAAAATACGGAGAAGAACTGAGCGAAGAAATCGTCTCACGATTGAGATTTGAGATCGACACCATTACCAACATGGGATTTCCGGGATATTTTTTGATAGTACAGGACTTTATTAATGCTGCGCGTCATATGGATGTTGCTGTTGGTCCAGGTCGTGGATCGGCTGCCGGATCCGCTGTTGCGTATTGCCTTGGTATCACCGATATTGACCCACTTAAATACGATCTGCTGTTTGAACGTTTTCTTAATCCCGACCGTATTTCGATGCCCGATATCGATATCGACTTCGACGACGAAGGCCGCGACAAAGTACTTCAATGGGTAACCGATAAATATGGACACGAAAAAGTTGCACGCATCATTACCTACGGTACAATGGCGACAAAATCATCTATCCGCGATGTCGCCCGGGTACATAAACTACCTCTTTCGGAAGCAGACCGGTTGGCAAAATTAGTTCCTGACAGGATCCCCAATGTCAAGAAGATTAATCTTCGCAGTTCCATCGAGTACGTTCCCGAACTCAAAGAAGCTTCTAACAGTACTGATCCGCTCGTTCGCGACACACTCAAGTACGCAGAGATGCTCGAAGGAAACGTGCGAAGCACGGGAGTGCACGCCTGTGGAGTTATTATCGGACAAACCGATATTTCAGACATTGTACCTATAAGCACTGCAGACGACAAGGAGACAAAGGAGAAACTACTTGTAACACAATTCGAAGGCTCCGTTATTGAAGAAACAGGCCTGATAAAAATGGACTTTTTGGGGCTTAAAACCCTGACCATCATAAAAGATGCACTAACGAATATCGAAACAACTCACGGAATAAAGATAAATATCGATTCTATTCCGCTGGATGATCCAAAAACATATGAACTGTACAGTAACGGGCAAACCACCGGTACATTTCAGTTTGAGTCAACCGGTATGCAGAAGTATCTGAAAGAACTTCATCCGAGTAAGTTTGAAGATCTCATTGCCATGAACGCCCTGTATCGTCCCGGACCAATGGATTATATTCCTTCTTTTATTGCCCGCAAGCACGGCAAGGAGAAAATAGCATACGATATTCCGGTGATGGAGAAGTTTTTAGCTGAAACTTATGGGATCACGGTTTATCAGGAGCAAGTGATGCTTTTGTCAAGGCTTTTAGCCAACTTTACGCGCGGACAATCGGATGAACTACGTAAAGCGATGGGTAAGAAGCTGGCAGACAAAATGGCTGCTCTAAAAGAAAAGTTCATTACGGGCGGGAAATCTAACGGATACAAAGAAAAAGATTTGCAAAAAATATGGACGGATTGGGAAAAATTTGCTCAATATGCTTTTAATAAATCACATTCTACCTGTTATTCGTGGGTGGCCTATCAAACTGCCTGGTTGAAAGCCAATTACCCATCGGAATACATGGCGTCTGTGTTGTCAAACAACTTGAACAATATCACGGAAATTACCAAGTTTATGGACGAGTGTAAAGCGATGGGGATCAATGTACTCTCGCCCGATATCAACGAATCATTATTAAAGTTTTCCGTAAATAAGTCGGGGCATATCCGTTTCGGATTGGCTGCCATAAAAAGTGTGGGACAAGGAGCTGTAGAAGCTATTCTTGAGGAAAGAAAGAGCAACGGTGCATTTAAAGATGTCTTTGATTTTGTAGAACGTGTGAATCTGTCATCATGCAACAAGAAGAACATAGAGTCGTTAGCACTGGCAGGAGCTTTCGATTCGCTCCCCGGAGTAAAACGAGAGCATTTCATGACCGTGAACAGTAAGGGTGAGGATTTTCTGGAAACTCTTATCCGATACGGAAACAAGTTCCAGCAAGATAAATATCAATCTATGAATTCACTGTTTGGCGATGATGCGTCGTTTATGATTGCCCGTCCCGAATTGCCGAAGGTAGAAAAATTTTCTGATCTTGTAAGACTAAACAAGGAACGCGAACTTATTGGGATCTATCTATCGGCACATCCTCTGGATGATTATGAGTTTATTTTGAATTACGTGTGTAGTGCCGATTGTGCAAAACTGCAGGATTTAAATCCGTTAAACGGAAAAGATGTAAGTTTTGGCGGATTGGTCACCACGGTCAGAGAAGGGCAAACCAAGCGAGGCAGCCCTTATACAATCATCAGTATTGAAGATTACGCAGGCAGTTGTGAATTAGCTTTTTTTGGAGAAGACAGCGTTAATTTCGGAAAATTTGCTCGTGTCGGACTTTCAATTTATGTAACTGCGAAAATTCAACCGAAACGTTTCAGACCGGAAGAGTTGGAGATCAAAGTAAACACCATTAGTCTGCTTTCTGAAGTGAAGGACAAGTTAGTTTCAAAAATAACGTTACAACTTCCTATCACAGATTTAGACGATACTATGGTTTCGGAATTATCAGCTTTGATGAAAAACAATTCAGGCAATTCGTTGTTATATTTTCACATAATTGGCGACGAAACAAATATGAACGTGCAGCTTTTCTCACGTCCTTCGAAAATTCAGGTGAATAAACATCTGATTGACAGTTTAAAAAACAATTTAAACATCGATTTTAAAATCAATTAATTATTAAATAAAAACAAACTATTATGGCTCTTCAAATTACAGATGCAACACTCAACGAGGTGTTGGCGACAGACAAATTAGTGGTTATCGACTTTTGGGCAGAATGGTGCGGACCTTGTAAAATGATTGGTCCAATCATCGAACAATTAGGCGAAGAATACAAAGATAAAGTGGTTGTTGGAAAAGTTGACGTTGATAATAACGACGAAGCCACTTCAAAATACGGCATCCGCAACATTCCTACTGTTCTCTTTATCAAGAACGGTCAGGTGGTGGATAAAGTGGTAGGCGCAGGCGCCAAAAGCCTGTTCACAGACAAAATTGAGAAAAATCTTTGATTTCTTATCATACGATAATAACAAAACAGCCGCGCGAGGTTTCGTGCGGCTGTTTATTTTTACTTTGGAAAAACGCTAATACTCGTCTTCATTAAAAAAGAAGTCTTCTTTACTTGGATAATCGGGCCAGATATCTTCAATAGTTTCAAATACTTCACTATCATCCTCGATTTCCTGCAGGTTTTCTATTACTTCGAGCGGGGCACCGGAACGCTGAGCAAAATCAATCAGCTCGTCTTTTGTTGCCGGCCAGGGAGCGTCTTCCAATTTAGAAGCTAATTCAAGTGTCCAATACATATTATTTCCTAAAGTTTTTGTTGTTTCATAAATTTAGCGCAAAAATATACAAAAAAATCAGATATTATCCTATTCCCAGTATATTTCTTTTCCGGTTTTATTACTTTCGTATCTTGCCAGTACGAAAAAGTAGTCTGACAAACGGTTTAAGAATTTTAGAACAGAACTGTCAACCGGAAATTCTTCTGCCACCCGATACACATTCCGCTCCGCCCTACGTGAAATTGTGCGGCAAATGTGTGCACGCGATGCAGCTTCATTGCCTCCGGGAAGAACAAAACGATTCAATTTGGGTAGATTATTGTCTATTCTATCAACTTCTTTTTCAATTTTTTCGATATCGCTATCGGTAATAATGCTGGCTGACTTAGGTGGAATTTTCTCTGTTTCTGTTGCCAAAAATGAACCTACAGTAAAAAGTTTATGCTGCAAGTAAGAAAGAAACCTATTTGTTTCTTCGTCTTTAATATCGCAATTCAACCAGCCAATAAAACTGTTTAGCTCATCAATTGTTCCATATGCCTCCAGGCGGATGTGTGTTTTTTTTACGCGGGTCCCACCAACCAGTGATGTCTTTCCTTTATCACCCGATTTTGTATATATTTTTGTCATTTTTCTCTTTTGATTTTTAGACTTTAGACCGCCCAGCCTGTCAGCTGGCAGGTTCGCCATTAGATATTGGACGTTGTCTGTTGTCTAATAATCTAATGTCTGACAATCTTAAATAAAATAGTTTAATTTATGATATGATTTTTTCAAAATTACAATACCGATATTTTTCATATCGAAAGTGAGTCTCGCCCTTTCATCCTTAACAATATTTTTCCAGAAACGTTTTCCGTTACCGGATCTTATTCCTGTGATAACCCAGAAAGTGTTATCCGTGCTCATCGATAACAAGTTTTCCATATCAATGGGAAAAGTATTCAAATACACGAAAATGGCGTCGTAAGACTGATTAACATCTAATTCATCGATAAACTCAACATTTCTGCTATATGTAGTATGCAAATTCCTTGCCGATAAAACATTTTCTCCGGTAGGATCGAAACATTGACAAGCTGCATCTCTAGATACCGAGCTTATATAAAGCGTGTTAACTCCTTTTCCGGTCTCTAATTCGAGTATTTTCTTCGGTTGAAAAAACCTGATAAGCCTGTATGACAGATGATGAAGTTTTTGATCGGTTGTTTTAAGGTTGTTGTCTGACAAGAGTTGCTCCACATCTAAAAAAATATTGTACCCATGTTGCTCATAAATTACATTGGTCACAAAATTAAAAGCGAAAGGAGAATGTATACCGAACCCTTTTGCTTGCTTTTTACGTTTAAGCCACTTGAAAAACAAGACAGATATAATTACAATTTATAAACTAACGCTACCGCATAAGCCGTTATTCCTTCCTGCCGTCCCACGAATCCCATTTTCTCAGATGTGGTGGCTTTGATGGATATTTTATCGATATCTGTATTCATTAATTCACTCAATGTTTGTTGCATCGCCGGAATATGCGGATTCATTTTTGGCGCTTCGGCGCATATTGTTGCATCTATGTTGCCTATTTCGTATCCTTTTTCGCGAAGCAAAGCAACGCTTTTCTTCAGAAGGATTTTACTGTCGATATCGTGATATTCGTCTGCCGTATCGGGAAAATGAAAACCGATGTCGCGCAAATTGGCTGCACCGAGCAGAGCATCGCAGATGCTATGAATTAACACATCAGCGTCGGAATGGCCCTGCAAACCTTTCTCGAAATCTATTTTAATACCGCCCATCCAGAAATCCCTTCCCTCAACAAGGCGGTGCATATCGTATCCGAACCCAACGCGAAAATTCATATTCTGTTTAGATTATTAGAACCAAGATTCAAGAACAAAGACTTTCTGAAATTTATTAGTAAATGTTTTTATCGCATCAACTGCCTTATCCCGTCGATATCAAATCCGAGCGACAAACGTAACGTCTGATCCAGCGGATTGGATTGTGCCGTTGAAACCAAATAAGCAGCGTCGATCTGAAAAGCACTCATTTTGAATCCTGCTCCAAAAGCTATATATCGGCGATTTCCCTTGTATTCATTTTCGTTAAAATAACCCGTGCGAAGCGAAAACTGATTGTTGTAAAAATATTCTACACCCAACGACCACATCACCTCCTGCATTTCTTCCTTAAATCCTCCGGGCGCATCGCCCAACGATTTAAAAATACCCGCAATGGAAGACGTATTCAAATAATCGTCAATTCTTTTTTGTTTGTCAGCTTCGGTTTCACCTTCAACCGGCAGCTTGGGTGTAGGAACTAGCAATTTATTTATATCGAAACTGAACGAGAATGTATTTTTATCGTCAACCGGTAAGCCGAGCGATGCACCTAACCGCAGATTAGTGGGCAAAAACATCGAAGTGTTGCCACCATCGTATGATATTTTTGTTCCGATATTGGAAATATTAAATCCCAAACCCAGCAGGCTTTCGGTTCTCCCCAAATTGAGATACAATTCGTTGTAACCGGCAATATCCGCTGAAAAAGCATTACCGGGAGTAGTTTCATCGCTTCCGGTGGAATAATCGGCACGAATGTAACGCAATGTAACGGCTCCCGAAAAAGTTTCGGAAAGTTTTCTCGAATAAGCTACGTCAAAAGCAAGCTCATTGGGTGAAACGCCCATCACGTAATCGGTATTCTGGTCGAATATATCCACTTCACCCAGAGAAAAGTATCTCAGTGAAGCACTGATCGCGTTCAGGTTTTCGTTGCCGAATTTCCAGAAACCATTCACATACACCAAATCGATATCACTTACTAATTTACTCAGCCAGGGAGTATAAGAAACAGCAAAACCGCCGTTACTCGTTATGAACGGATATTTGGCGGCATTCCAATAATGTGAATAAACATCCGGCATTGAAGCAACACCTATATCTCCCATACCACCGCCACGCGCGTCAGGTGCAATTTGTAAAGACGGCACTGCATAAGGAATCGGATTGTATTTTTGTGCAAATGTTTTACCGGAAAACAGGGAGAAGACACAGAATAAACAAACTATGGTGAAGAAATTTGATTTCGATTGCATAGATATTTATATTTTGTTTAAAAATTAAACAAATATAGTGTGTTTTTATTGTATTTCCGAACTATTTAATTTTAAAATCCAGTAACTTTTTGTCTTCGATGTATCCTTCCAGGCGATCATTGATAGAAACACCACCAATTCCGGCGGGTGTTCCGGTGAAGATTAAATCACCTATTTTGAGCGTAAAAAAGCGGCTGATATACGCAATTATTTTATCGAACGAGTAAATCAAATCACTGTTATTTCCTTGTTGTACGGTGGTTTCGTTTATGTCGAGATGAAAATTGATATTATTGATGTCACGCAATTCTTTTTTTGAAATAAAATCACCAATCGGTGCGGAGTTGTCAAAACTTTTGGCAATTTCCCAGGGCAGTCCCAGTTCCTTTTGTTTTCGTTGCAAATCGCGTGCAGTAAAATCTATGCCAACGGTAATTTCATCATAATAACGATGGGCAAACTTCTCGGCTATGTTTTTTCCCAACCGGTTTACTTTTATCACCAACTCTGTTTCGTAGTGAATTTCATTCGAAAAATCAGGTAAGAAAAAGGGATTTCCATTGCGAAGCAAAGCTGTATCGGGTTTCATGAAAATAACCGGATCGCTGGCTTCGAAAGTCCGCTTCATTTCTTTGTTGTGCGAGTCGTAATTCAACCCGATGGCAAAAATTTTCATCTCTTGTTTTATTGATTTTTGTGCTTTGCGGTTTCAATCTGCATAACGCATTATTGATTCTTATCAGCCAGATTTCCCGGAACGTCGGTACGAGCCGGATTATTCGTCCCGAAGACGGTTAAACATCACCGCCAGATGTGCATAAAGCGATGTGTTTTGCAACACAATTTGTTCGGGAACCCTAATGCGGAAAGGTGTAAAATTCCATATCGCTTGAATTCCGCCTTCGATCATAAAATCGGCAACTTCTTGTGCAATACCGGGAGGAACAGTAAGAATCCCGATCTGGGCCTTAAGAGTTTTGTTCTTAACTACAAACTCATCGGAATGAAATACCGGAATTTTATTGATCTTCTGCCCCACAACAGTCGAGTCCACATCAAAACCCGCATGAATCTTTAAGCCGTATTGTTCCAGCCCTGAGTCCGAAAGCAGTGCTGCACCCAAACTCCCAACACCAAAAAGAACAGCAGTATGCATCCTTTTAAAACCCAAAAAATCTTCCAGCACACTAATAAGCTGATCAATATCGTAACCCACTCGAGTTTTCCCATTAATGTTCACATAGGAAAGGTCTTTGGCAATTTGAGTAGCCGAGACGTTTATCTTTTTTGCTATTTGTGTTGATGAAACTTGTTTGCGTCCCTGTTTTTTCAGCAATTGCACATACGAAAGATACCAGGGCAAACGTCGCAAAGCAGGTTCAGGTATTTTTGAATAGTGATTATTCTCGCTCATGAATTTTAATTTCTTTGGAGCGACAAAGATACTTTATTTTTTGCTAAAAACTTTTTATCCTGACAGATAATTAGAGAAAAAAGTCTGTAATTGAGCAAAAATCTATATATTTGTACGTGTAGAAAACTAATCTTTCTATACGGTATGAAATGGATGTCAAAAAGTCAAGCCTGTTAATTCCCATTGTGGGAGTTGCCGCCTTAGCTTCGTGTTCAGGTAAAGCGCAACAAGTAACTAAACCGTTGAATATAGTTTACATTATGACTGACGATCACACGCGTCAGATGATGAGTTGCTACGATGACCGGCACATTTCAACACCTAACCTCGACAGAATTGCCAATAACGGTGTCAGGTTCACTAATGCCTACGTGGCAAACTCCATCTCAGCACCCAGTCGTGCTTGTTTACTCACCGGGAAACACAGCCACAAGAACGGAAAAATTGATAATATTGCATCTTTCGACGGGACACAGCAAACAGTTCAGCAATTACTTCGGGAAGCCGGATATCAAACAGCAATGGTCGGGAAATGGCATCTGGATAGTGAGCCAACCAACTTTGACCATTGGATTATCCTTCCCGGACAAGGACATTACTATCAACCCGATTTTATAACTTCTGAAGGAAGAAAGAAATTTAAGGGTTATGCCACTAATCTTATTACCGATTTTGGATTGGATTGGCTCGAAAATGGCCGCGATAAAGACAAACCTTTTTGTTTGTTTCTGCACCATAAAGCGGCGCATCGCAACTGGATGGCCGATACAACACACCTGAAAGATTACGAAGACAAAATATTCGAGCTCCCTCCAAATTTTTATGACAATTATTTTGGAAGACAGGCAGCTTCGATTCAGGAAATGAGCATTGCAAGTGACCACGATATGGATGTTGTGTCCGATTTAAAAATGCTTCGTCCTGGAGTTCAGACCCGGTTATCCAACTCGTATATTAATGGTGAATATGCAAGATTGGATTCGGCCCAAAAAACAGCCTGGGACGCACATTACCAGCCAATAATTGATGAATTTTACTCTTCAAACCTGCAAGGCAGGGAGCTGGCTGAATGGAAATACCAACGTTATATGCGCGATTACGCCAAAACCATTAAATCACTGGACGAAAATGTTGGACGTGTTCTTGATTACCTGGAAAAGAACGGAATGATGGAAAACACCATTATTATTTATACTTCCGACCAGGGCTTTTATATGGGTGAACACGGCTGGTTCGACAAGCGATTTATGTATGAAGAATCGTTCAGTACACCGTTAGTTATGTGGCTTCCCAAACAATTCAAAAAACGAGGCGATATCACGCAATTGGTTCAGAATATTGATTTTGCACCGACAATGCTCGAAATTGCGGGAGCAAAGATCCCATCAGATATGCAGGGTGTTTCGTTACTTCCATTGCTGAAAACCGAAAAAGCCCCTGCTAATTGGAGAAAATCGTTATACTACCATTACTACGAATATCCGGGTGAGCATGCCGTAAGACGTCATTACGGGGTAAAAACGGAACGCTACAAACTCATTCACTTCTACGATGATATCGATGAATGGGAACTCTTCGATCTGCAAACCGACCCGATGGAAATGAACAACATGTATGGGGAAACCGGTTACGAGAAAATCACAAACGAGCTTCGTGCCGAACTGAAACGCTTGCAGGAGCAATACGATGATCTCATAAGGGAAAAGTTCCCGTTGTGATGAATCCAACCGAAGTCCATCCTCTACAGCCTTTTTTACCACCAAATGCGAAGTTACTGATGTTGGGCAGTTTTCCACCGCCGAAGGCGAAATGGAAAATGGATTTTTATTATCCCAACTTTCAGAACGATATGTGGCGAATTTTCGGGTTGGTGTTTTTCGGTGAAAAAGATTATTTTCTGACAGAAAACAGAAATTCTTTCGATAAAGAAAAACTCACAGCCTTTTTATCCGAAAAGGGTATAGCGTTGAGTGACACAGCATACGAAGTACACCGGTTGAAAGGAAACGCATCGGACAACTTTTTGCAGATACTCAAATCCGTTGATTTGGAAAAACTGTTACAACAGATTCCACTTTGCGAAGCAATAGTTACAACAGGCGAAAAAGCGACCGAAACTCTTCGATCGCTCCTTCCTGAAACGACTCCCGTTCCAAAAATCGGGAGTTATGTTGTGGTTGATTTTCTCAACAAAAAATACAAGTTTTACCGTATGCCATCGTCATCGAGAGCATACCCAAAACCATTAACCGAAAAGGCTGCAATGTACAAGAACCTTTTCGATGACATAAATTTTCTTTAAATCTCAGCGTCTCCCATATCGCCGTCAAAGTTCAACGGAAAAACTTTGGTTACCTTGCTTTGTTTTACAAGCGGCGACAGTTTTTTCACAACAATTGCATTGTAGTAAGATGCTTTGGAGTGAACCTTATATGCATCTTCACTTTCATAGCTTTCGTAAATAAACACTTTAGTTGGATCTTCTTCGCTTAGTAAAACATCGTAAACAAGACAACCTTCTTCGTTTTCGAGTGTTTGCATTTGAATGTCGGACAATACCTCTATGGCCTCGTCCACTTTAGCTTCATCCAATATAAGTTCAACCAGAATAACATACGGTTCACTTGAGGTTTGTGCTTTTAAAATGCGGGTATTGGCAGAAAAAAGCATCAAGAAAAGTGCGCAGAGGATAAATACTTGCTTTTTCATAGATTAAGAAAATTAATGTGACATTATTTAGTTTCGCAGCCCGCTAACACTTTTCAATACAGCACGTATTGCTCCAATCTTCAGGTGTGTATTGATAACAACGGGAATTCGGTTTGCGTCATCGGTCAAGGAAGCACTAATAGCTTCTTTTTGATTTTTAAATGCTTTGTCATAAATGGTCATGGATATCTGAATTGTGTTGTAGGTTTTCCCATCGTTGGCTTTAATCTTTGAAGTTCCGTTGTAATTAACAGCCATATTCACAATCTCTCTTCCCGATAGGAACTGAATTTCTTTATGATCACCGGGCTTCATATCCGAGTAATCCAGGTTTCTAATCAGTGCCAGCACCGACAGGTAATCATAAGTACAATCGCTGGTTGTAATGGTTTCATCGAATCTCTTTTTTTCGTTAAAAATGCGACTTGTTCTTACTTTAATTCCTTCATTGGAATAGCTAAAAGACTGAACTTCCTTGGAATAATCCTTTCCTTCGAATGCATTTTTTGTGAAAAGCAACGGACGTAAATCCATATCGATGTACGAAACAAGCGTATCATTAACCGTATAAAAGCTTCCTGTTAATCCTGTAGTATTGAGTAACATTCGAAGGTTATAAGCGCTATTTCCCTTGTAATTCACCATTTCGGTCTTCAATGATCCTGCACCTGCTTTGGCATTTACTATTCCGTAATTGAAATATAAATCGTAAGTAATACTCTCTCCGCCTTTAAATGAGTTATTCATAATCTTGCATTGGGCATTTGCTCCCCAGGGCAATAAAGCGGCAAGAATCAATAAAAGAGATAATTTAATAGTTTTGTTCATTTTTGTTTGTTTTGGTTAAGTGCGATTATCGGGTAGGTGTACCCTGTCTCTGCATTGGCGCTGTCGGCCCACCCATACCTCCCATGCCACCCATACCTCCCATGCCACCCATTCCTCCTGAGAAAGGTGAACTTCCACGTTGATTTTGTTGTTGCTGGCGCTCACGTTCCTCGTTCAGGTTGCGACGTTTTCTTTCTTCGGGTTTATTTTTTGTAATATCGAGTGGTTTTTGTTTATCCAACGACAACTCAGTTATATTCCACGACTCCTCATGGTCAGTATAAGCTCTGATCTCATACTCCCTCGGATAATAATAGACCATCTCCGGCTGCCTTTTCTTTTCATAGTCGCCTGTCGTCCATTCACCGTCTTCGTCGTCATCTATGAAAAGTCGGGCATAAATGGTTCCCGGGTTTATATCGAAAATCAGTGCTTCGTTGTTTTTGACACGTACTTTTCTAAAAGGTTTATCCGATTTGTCAAGCAACTCCACATAAGCTGTTTTGTCAGCTGGTAATCCCGATAGCTGAAACATTAAGTTCCCGTACTGGTCGAGTGCTTTAACCGTGAAAGCTTGTTCCACTTTATTGTTCCACAATCCGTATATGCTGTGAACGGATGCCGAATCTATATTTAATTTATATTTCCCGCCAGGCTCCCACTTGTGGCGTAACGTAAATTGTCGTGGATTGAGGGTATCACCTATCATGGTGAAATCTACAGGCGAGAAAACTGAATCCACTTCATAGGTGAGGTGAACTTTCGATGAATCGAAATCGATAACAGGCTGCTCAAATTCCAATTGAACAGGCGAATAAATTTCGTGTGTGGATCTAATATTATGGTTTATTCCCAGTAAACGAATTTCTGTTTTCTTTTCCTGATCTTCTCTTTCTCTTCGGGTTTGTCGTGGTTCACGGAAGTTAAAACTCAACGTATCCGACTGCAAAAGGTCTTGATTCAACGTATCCGTTCTCAGGTAATTCATTTTCATGATGATGGTATCCTGTCGCGAAATCAACGAATCGGATATCCACATCGTAATGCTGTCGTTTCCTTTGCTTTTCTCCATCACGTACCAATCTTCATAATCCGACACCGGTTTCAGCAATTCGAAAGTGGGTTCTTCTGTTGGAGCTGCAAAAAAGATATCAAGTTTTTCGCGAGTCGGACGTTCGTGTTTTTGGAAATATTTTCGTTGAAAAATGGATGAGAAAGAGCGTAACAAAATATCATCGGGAAGAAAACGGGTATAATTAACCTCTTTTATGGTATCGATGGTGACGCTGTCTTTAAAAATGGTATCTTGCCGCACGGCAGGCGTTGTTGAAGGTATAACGATAGAGTCGAGGAAAGCTATTGCCTCCTGCGGGTTATCATATTTATAGTCGCGGTTTTTATCATCAAGTGCAAATATCTTGTATTTACCTTCTTTTAAGCCTCTCACGGTAAATCTTCCGCGTGAATCGGTTCTCGAAATTCTCTCGAAGGACGTTCTCACAAAAGCCGTATCATCCAGATTTGAGTGCATTCCCACATAAATACCTTGTGCAGGTTCAAGATTATCTGCTGACAACACCCTGCCGGAAACAGCCAAAGTATCAAGTTGATCACCGGTAGAGAAGGAAATCGAAAAGTTTTCGAGTGGGTTTCCTTCATTGTTGTCCACAATAGCGTCAGTAAAGTCGATGGTGTAGGTGGTGTTGTCCAAAAGATCGTCGTTAAATTCCACGACTGCCTTCTTCCCAACCGATTTTATTACCGGCATATTTAATTGTGGCGGTGTGATAATCACTTTTTCGGTTGGTTTTTCGATTTTTATATTCTCATCGAATTCTATTTCAAGAATCCTCCGGTTAACATGCAACGCACCATTTTCGGGATTTGAACGGATCAGGCGCGGTGGAGCTTCGTCGTACAATCCGCCGGTTGGCGCTGCTATATTGGCACACGAATTCCACAAAAACAGAGTTACTGCCAGTAAAGAAAGTGAGAATATGTATTTTAGAAACCTTGTCATTCTATACTTACTGCGGTTAGTATAATCGGCGCAAAAATACAACGAATTAAGTAGTTTTTAGAGTTTTGATGTTTAAAAAAACAGAATTTCAGAAAAATGTAGAGTATTTTGATGTATTAGCGGGCTAAAATTTGATATCCGATTTTGCAATACAAGCATTTGCGTTTGTCACAATACTCTTTTCGAAGTTGGATGAGCGCCTGCGAGTCGAAGGCATTTTGCGGTTTAATTCCTGCCGACTGAAATTCTGTTACAATGGCGTTTCGCTCCGGTTTTATCGATTCCAGAATGTGTAATGCTCTGTCGCAAAACTTTTCCTGATCGGTTTTCCTGCCGTAGGCAAATAGAATGGGAGCAACGGTGTTGATAAGAATTATATTGAGCGAAGAGTCGCCAAGATATTTATCTGATTTCTTCGATTCTTTTCCAAAGGAATAATGTGTTTGCCAGTAATCGGAGGTTTCTGCCTGAAAATGCAACCGCAGCTGTTTGTAATCTTCTTTCTCTATAATAGACGAGAACAATCGTCCCGATTGCTGCAACAATGCAGCCAATTGTGCAATACGCACTTGAGGGAAAGCATTGGGGCGAACCCGCAATTTTTTGAACAAAAATCCATCAATTGGTTTTAACTGATATTTATGTCTTAGAAAGTCGTATTCTTTTTTCAGTTGTAAGTAGTAATTATCCAAAATTAAATCGCCATGAAGCATTCCCGCTTGTCCAAACAGCAATGCCTCCACCTGAAACAGACTATCACTATGACGCTGAATGTAATTGAATGGCAGACTCAGAGCTAGTCTTTCAAACTCATCGGAGTTAAGTCCGAACCCGTAGTTTCGGGCAAGCAACACATAAAACGATTGATCCCAGGAATTATTGAATCGAGCCAAATGTGCAAAAATATCGCTGGTTTTCCGCTCCAGCCGTTCAATCCCAAGTACACCCAACCATGAATTTATAATTTTCTTCTCTATTTCGGGTAGTTGGTTTTTACAGGGAATGTTCGAATTGCTGCTGAGCAGATATTCTGCATTCTTTCTTATATCATCGGGGACAATCAAAATCATTTGAGGAACATGCAATCCTTTTTCATTCTTTATTTCGTCTTTCACATTTTCCACCACGTGCAAGATCACCGAATTGTAATTTTTATCGAAATGATGACCGTGCTTGTTCCAATCGTCAGATGACTGATGGATTTCCACATTACCAGCCCATACTTTATCATCGATCTTGATTTTGGCATTAAAGAAATCGGCTCCGGCATCCGTATTATGTATTCCAGTGTCGATTATTTCAATTTTTCGTCCATCCGAAGTTTGAAGATCCGTCTGATTAAAAAGCCGGTATTTCCAAACATAATGAAGTAAATATTCACTGTGTATCATATATTTAAGGGCATTTGAAATTCAAATATACAATTATATTTCAAACTTGTCAAAGAAAAACTTGCTTTTAGATATTTTATGAGGGAAGTGTATCGAAAAATTGTATCTATTCCGAAAATAGTTTATTTTTGTAGAAAATACTCTCTTTAAATCAACATTTTATGAATCAATCACCAGCTTGTACTCCGACTTTCTCGGAGAAATTGGATAATAAATTCCAACACTTATGGCACTTAGTGGGTAACACTCCGATGCTCGAATTGCATTATACCTACAAAGACAAACCTTCCAGAATTTATGTAAAATGCGAGAATTACAACCTTACTGGGAGTGTAAAGGATCGTATGGCGCTCTATATCATGCACAAAGCTTATTGCGAAGGACTCGTTAAACCCGGCGATACAATTATTGAAGCAACAAGCGGAAATACAGGTATAGCTTTCTCGGCTATCGGTAAAGCGTTAGGACATAAAGTGAAAATATTTATGCCTGACTGGTTAAGTAAAGAACGGATGGATATCATCAAAAGCCTTGGTGCTGAAATTGTTTTGGTAAGCAAAGAAGAAGGCGGTTTTCTCGGTAGTATTGAGATGTGTAATAATCTCGCCAAAAGTAGCGATTCCATTTTTTTGCCTCGTCAGTTCGAGAACAAGTACAATGCCGATGCACATGAATTTACAACCGGAAAAGAAATTTTATCTCAGTTGCATAACCGCAGTTTGAAACCCGATGCTTTTGTGGCAGGTGTAGGAACCGGAGGCACTGTAATGGGTATCGGGCGGGCATTGCGAAAAGAATATCCGGATGTAAAGATCCATCCGCTGGAACCGGCGGAGTCGCCCACCCTTAGAACCGGATGTAAAGTGGGTTCACACCGCATTCAGGGAATTTCAGATGAATTTATTCCTGATCTCGTGAAACTGGATGAGCTTGACGAAGTAGTTGATGTTTCGGACGGTGACTCCATTATTATGGCACAAAAACTGGCCGGCGAGTTAGGTCTTGCCGTAGGAATTTCTTCAGGAGCGAACGTAATCGGGGCTATACAACTTAAAAATCAGTTGCCCGATGACGCTGTGATAGTCACAGTTCTGTCGGATTGCAATAAAAAATATCTGAGTACCGATCTGATGAAAGAAGAACCTGTAAAGGATGGTTATATTTCATCCGATACCGTGTTTTCGGAATATGAACCAATAGGCAGAACGACTTCTTAAAAAGAAAATAATACTCGTTCAACAGAGCATTTACTCCTTCATTTCATCAGCTTTATGCTGATTTTTATGTAACTTTGCAACGTACTTAAAATCATCGAACCACGCATCCTCATGTTAAACTCCGACGAAAGAAAAAAGATAAAAGGACTGATGCAGCGTGAAATAATTCCCGCTATCGGTTGCACTGAACCCATTGCCGTATCGCTTTGCGTTGCAAAATCCACTGAAACACTGGGGCAGGAGCCTGAACGCATAGAAGTGATTTTAAGTGCTAACGTGCTCAAGAATGCCATGGGAGTAGGAATTCCGGGAACAGGAATGATCGGATTGCCTATCGCTATTGCACTGGGTGCATTGATCGGAAAATCGGAGTACGGGCTGCAAGTACTTCAAGACCTTATACCCGACGACGTGGAGCGGGGCAAACTCTTCATTTACGGACAACGGATTAAAATAGATGTTGAGAAAGATATTGATGATAAATTGTATATCGAAGTCCGTTGCTATGCGGGAAACGAATCATCCAAAGCCATTATTCGCGGAAGCCATACCCAGTTTTCGTATATCGAGAAAAACGGAACAGAACTGTTAAAAAGGGAAATTGAAACCGAAGAAGAGAAGGAAGACGATATTACGCTCACCTTTCAGAAAGTTTATGAATTTGCTACTGAATCGCCTATCGATGAATTGAGTTTCATCCTCGAAGCCGCAAAAATGAATCGTGAGGCATCGTTGCAATCTCAAAAACAAAATTACGGGCACAACGTTGCGAAAAGCGTTACGGGAGATAAAGGAAGACTTCTGTTTGGAGAAAATCCTCACAGCCGGATGATCTCGGCAACCGCCGGTGCGTGCGATGCCCGCATGGATGGAGCACTTATTCCGGTCATGAGTAATTCGGGAAGTGGCAATCAGGGTGTTGCTGCTACACTTCCGGTTCTTACATATGCCGAAGATGCCGGAAGCGACGAAGAAAGCTTAATTCGTGCGCTTATCCTCAGTAATTTATCGGTTATTTATATCAAACAATATTTGGGAAGGTTATCGGCACTATGCGGTTGCGTAGTGGCATCAGCAGGCTCCAGTTGTGGCATAACATATTTAATGGGCGGTAATTACTCGCAAGTTACGTTTGCCATAAAAAATATGATCGCTAACATAACCGGAATGATTTGCGATGGAGCAAAACCCAGTTGCGCACTGAAAATTGCCAGCGGAACATCCACCGCAATGTTATCCGCCCTAATGGCGATAGAAAACCGTGTGGTAACGTCGCAGGAAGGCATCGTAGATGAAGACGTGGATAAAACAATCCAAAATCTTGCCATTATCGGCAACAAAGGTATGGCAGAAACAGATAGAATCGTGTTGGATGTAATGACACGAAAAGGGTAAGAAATTTCCCTTCGGTTATCAAAAATTTCAAATTTATTTAGTTTATTTGTCCTTCGGCAAATAGGTAGATTTGTGTTTTTAGAAATCACAAATCTAAAACTCATAATAACTTTCCACTTTGCAAACAACAACTACAGATAAGGAACTCAATCTCGAAACAAAAAAAATAAGCTCGCTTGTTTGGGAATACTCCATTCCTGCTATCATTGGCACGCTTGTAAATTCGCTCTACAACATTGTCGACCGGATTTTTATCGGCCAGGGTGTCGGTGCTTTTGCTATTTCGGGTCTGGCGATTACCTTTCCTGTTACCATACTGGCTTCAGCTCTTGGAATGCTGGTTGGTGTGGGTGCCGCAAGCCGGATTTCCATTAGCCTGGGCGAAAAAAAGAAACACACTGCCGAACAGATCCTGGGCAACTCTTTTTTGCTTATTCTTTTGTTCAACGCGGTGATTATGACGCTTTTCTACATTTATCTCGATAATATCCTCATCGCATTCGGAGCAACGGAAAACACTCTTCCTTACGCACGTGAATATTTACAAATTGTTCTTATCGGAAATGTTTTCATCAGCCTTTGTTACAGTTTCAACAACATGATGCGGGCATCCGGATATCCTAAAAAAGCCATGATAACGATGCTTATAGGTGCAGTATTAAATATAATTCTTGATCCTATTTTTATTTTTGTTTTTAAACTCGGCATTGCAGGCGTAGCCTGGGCTACGGTAATATCGATGTTTGTGGGGACGTTGTTTGTAATGCATCATTTCGTGCAGGAAAACAGCCTTATTCGCTTGCGAAAAGAGAATATCCGGCTGAATAAGAATATCGTACTTGCCATCGTTTCCATCGGACTTTCGCCTTTTTTTATGCAAGTGGCTGCATCAGGAGTAGCCGTTTTGTTGAATACTTCGCTGCTGAAACACGGTGGCGATTTAGCCGTAGGCGCTTACGGAATTCTTAATTCAATGTTGCTGATCATTATCATGACGGTTGTGGGCCTGAATCAGGGTACTCAGCCGATTATCGGGTATAACTACGGCGCCAAAAACTTCACGCGGGTTAAAGATACATTTTACTATACCGTTAAAATTGCCACAATTATTACGAGTACGGGATTTATTATTGGCATGTTTTTCCCACGTCAGTTTGCCGGTGCATTTACCAACGATCAGGCGCTTCTCGATATTGCAGAAAACGGCATCAGGCTTAGTTTGATTGCCTTTCCTCTGGTAGGATTTCAGGTTGTTGCCGGAAACTTTTTTCAAAGTATCGGGCAGGCAAAAAAGGCCATTATTCAGAGTTTAAGCCGGCAAATTATTTTTCTGGTACCTGCGTTATTAATTTTTCCGACGCTTTTTGGCCTAAACGGTGTTTGGATTGCCATGCCGGTTTCTGACTTCTTAGCATCACTTCTGTCCCTCTATTTGTTAATCGGACAGATTAAAATAATTCGCAAAATGCAGGAAAGTCAGCCTTTGTACGCGTAAAGTATGATAAGTAAATAAGACTACAAAAATTCGGAAAATTCATCCTTTTTGAGTAGTTTTGTCACTCCAAAACGATAAACAGCAAATTTAAAATAATAAAAAATGAAAAGAGTAGTTTTAATTCGTCACGGCGAAAGCACGTGGAACAAGGAAAACCGTTTTACGGGATGGACCGATGTGGATTTAACCGAAAAAGGTGTGGAAGAAGCGCACAAAGCGGGAAAATTATTGAAAAAAGAAGGTTTTCATTTCGAAAAAGCCTATACATCGTATTTGAAAAGAGCCGTAAAAACGCTGAACGTTGTATTGGATGAAATGGATTTGGACTGGATTCCGGTGGAGAAAACGTGGCGCCTAAACGAAAAACATTACGGAATGCTGCAAGGATTAAACAAATCTGAAACAGCTGAAAAATACGGCGATGAGCAGGTTCTCATTTGGCGCAGAAGTTACGACGTGCCTCCAACGCCTTTGGCGAAAGACGATGAACGTTCTCCATTTATGGATGTTCGCTACAAGGGAGTTGACGAAAAGGACTTGCCTCTTACTGAAGCTTTGAGCCATACTGTAGATCGTATTCTTCCCTATTGGAACAATACCGTAGTTCCCGAAATGAAAGAAAAATATAATGAAGTTATTATTGCAGCTCACGGAAACAGCTTGCGCGGAATTATCAAACACCTGAAAGGTATTTCTGACGAAAATATCGTAAGCCTGAACCTGCCGACAGCAGTTCCTTACGTTTTTGAATTCGACGATAACATAAATCTGGTGAAAGATTATTTCTTAGGCGATCCCGAAGAAATTAAAAAACTGATGGATGCCGTGGCTAATCAGGCTAAGAAAAAGTAAGAAAATCTGCAATATACATTTGAAAAAAGTCAGGGCGCTCAACATGAGTGCCCTGACTTTTAATACATTCAAATTACTTAAATCAGATTTTTTAATTTATCAACCGATAGATCTATTGCCAAAATAACTCCGCTTTCATCGATCAAGTAATTTTTGAAACCTTTTCTCAACTGAAAATCTTTGTAGATCTCTGAATCGGTTCCGTTTTCATCGCAAAATTGCGAATTTAAATCAATCTTGTCCAAGAGCGCAGTTTTCTCAAAAACATTTCTGTTCTCGTCAAACGAGATCGATAGAAACGTAACGTCAGACTCATTTTCTTTCAAGTAATTATATAGCTGGACGTTGCTGGCTCTTGATCGGGCATCGTAAGCTGCCCAAAAGTTTAATACTACTTTTTTGCCTTTGTAATCGCTTAAATCGAGGTGTTGTCCTTCCAATCCGTTAAGAACAATATTGGGAATTTGTTCGCCGGGATAATAACCTGTGGAAGTTTTTTCGGTTTTGATTGAGCTCGACATTAAAAGAAGCGAAATTATTGCTACAAAGCAAAAGTTCACATACTTCATAAAAAATGTTTTAATTAATACTCAAACTTGCTTGTGCTTCACGCATTTAACAAAGTTTATTTACTATTGACTTTTCGCTAAAAGTCAATTTTTTCGAGCACAAAAGTACATCTGATTATTTTAACAAAAAACTTTTTAGTCAAAAACTTTGTGTCCAGATGTTAAAATGGATTTATTTAGTAATTTAATACTCTGATATACATGAATATAACAAAGCGAAAAGGATTCAATGATTTATTCTCCAATGAGTAGTAAACAATGAAGTAGGTTCACCAATATTCTCTTGTTGGTAATATACCGTAAGAATCGATCCGTCATCTAATTGAACACTTGCTGGATAGCCTAAATCTCCATTAAATGCTTTCGATAAAATAATTTCATTTTCAATATCCCATGTTCTTCCCTCATTACGGCTTATACAAGCCTTTTCGCTAAATGGCTCACGACGATGTCCATACACAACTAATACCCAACCGTTTTTCAATTCGATCAAATGTGGTGGATAACCCCAAATATTTGTCAATCTCATCGGAGTCCACGTTTTTCCTCCATCATAACTATCCGATTGCAACAGGAAACAATGGCTTCGATCTTTTGGCTCATTCCGGAACATTGCTATAATTTTGCCACTTTTCAATTCAACAAGATGCGGTTCAGTTATACCTGTATCAGTTTCATTTGGAAACGGAATTTTAGAAATCAATTGCCACGAGAATCCATCATCTTTTGATTCTTCAACAACAATTCCACCTTGTCCATTGCCAACAAATAATAATCGCCCATCCCTCAATTGTATTGGTCCGTGAGGTGCTGTTCCAATCGTTTTGGTTGGAGTTAACCATGTTTTTCCTCCATCTTTCGATCTTATCGTCCAATTTCCAAGCCAATGCTTTTTCAACTCTTCAGGCATTTTTTCGGCTACTCTCGCATACTTTTGATAAGCCCATTTCCATGCCGGATTAGCATAAGCTAACGAAGTAAACCAACTTATAAGAAAAGTTCCCTCTTTAGTTTGAATAATCCCTGCATCTCTGTC
>DCEG01000077.1:42312-46227 GCA_002316835.1 Bacteroidales bacterium UBA1035
ATCTCTGTCGCCGGAGTATGCGATAAGCAACTCGCCTGTATTTGTTTTGGCAATAGTTGGCCAACCTAAGTATCTGTTCGGTTCCAAAAAAGGATCAGTGGCTTTTACATGGCCGTTTTCATCAATGACGTTTCCTGTAATTAAATACTTGCCGGGCTCTTTACATACCAACTTTGTTTCGATGATAGTAAATAATTTGTTATTAGTTGTTCTGTGAATCCCAGTTCCTCCTTTATCTAAATCTCTGTATAACTCTAATTCACTTGATAATAACTGACTTGAGAGTAAACTGCCGCTAGTTGTTAAACCTGCAATTTTTAAAAAGTAACGTCGGTTAATTTTCTTTTTTTTCATCTCAAATGAATGTTTTTGGATCAATAATAAGTAGTTATACAAATGTAGAAAAAATTTCAAACAATTTGATTATGTGAGGATTTTATTAGTTTTTCAAGATTTAAAGCTAAAAATCTCTAGCAACATGATATCTGCTGGAGATTTTTTAGATGTAAATGATTGTAGCCCGGCCGGGAATCGAACCCGGATCTAAAGTTTAGGAAACTTCTATTCTATCCATTGAACTACCGCGCCAAATTCAGTGCAAAAGTAGTGTTTTTTCCGGTATTCTCAAACATCCACACACATTTACTCAAATCAAGTCGCACGTCAAACAATTTTCTTTGTCAACTGTTTACACAATAAAGAAATCACTTAAACAATAATTTAACAAACATGAGCGATATTGCAATCCTTTACGGATCATCCGGTGGCAACACCGAGTCGGTAGCTAAGAGCGTTCAGCACCTTTTTAACGACGAGGCTGATCTTTTCAATGTAGAAACCATTAAGATTGACGACATTAAACCCTACAAATACCTGATTTTAGGTACTTCAACCACGGGAATCGGAGATTTACAGGACGACTGGGACAGTTTTCTGCCAACGTTCGCCAAAGCCGATTTATCGGATAAAACCGTTGCCATTTTTGCGTTGGGCGATAGCGCCTCTTTCTCAAGCAGTTTTGCCGAGGGAATGAAAGTGATTTATGATGCAATACAGGACAAAACAAAGGTTGTTGGTTCTGTGAATGACGAAGGATACACCTACGATGACTCAACTGCCGTTGTGGATGGCCGTTTTGTAGGTCTTCCCATTGACGAAGACAACGAATACGACCAAACCGAGGCTCGTCTTGAAGCCTGGGTAGAAGAATTAAAGAAAGTGTTTATATAAAGAATTCCGGTATACTTCGTATTTGGCTAAATCACTTCTGTGTTTTAGCCAAATTTGTTTTTGTACTGCTCTCTTGTTCAAGTTGAAGTTTTATCGTAATTTCGCTGTCATAAAAACAGACAATATGCAACGTATCTTTTACCACAGATTAATTATAGCCATTGCTTTACTTTCAATTAGTTTAACAAGCTACTCTCAGAAAAGACAACTCGATCATTCCGTTTATGATGATTGGAAAAGTCTTCAGAGCATCTCAATCAGTAACGATGGCAGATTCGTGAACGCGATTATCAGTCCACAAGAAGGTGACAGTATATTATATATTCGGGATTTGAAAACCGGCAAAGAACTAAAAATCCAACGGATAAATAAATATACATTATCGCCAAACGGACGTTTTACTGTGGGGTTATTGAAAGCACCCTTTTCCGAAACCCGTCAGGCAAAAATCAAAAAAAAGAAAGCCGATGAATTCCCCAAAGACTCACTGGTTGTCGTTAACAATGAAACGCTCACATTTTATAAAATTGACGATGTAAAATCGTTTTCAGCTCCAACCGAGTTAAATTCACATATTATTTATAAGAAAACCGAGCCAAAAGATACGGTAAAGAATAAATCTGCCAAACCAAACGATTTACTCATCATCAGAAATCTGAATACAAATACCGAAGATACCATTAAAAACTCCAAAGAGTTTGCATTCAGCAAATTCGGCAATTCGCTGGTGGTAGCTGTAGAACCGGAAAAGAAAGATTCTACGGACACACACAAAGCTCTCTTTTTCGACCTAAAGAACGGAATAAAAAAGCAAATTTCGGGTGAAAAAAGGGAGTTCAAATCGTTTACTTTTGATGAATCAGGTAATCAGCTTGTATATTTAACAACTAAAGACACGTCAAAAATCGAACAAAAAATTTTCGACGTCCGGTATTTCAAGAACGGATTGGACTCTGCTGTAATTCTTGCTTCCCGAACATCTAAAGGATTACCGGACAACTGGATTTTCAATGAAAATTCCCGGCCGTCTTTCAGCAAAAATGGCGAGCGAATCCTTATCGGTGCAGCACCAAAACAGGCTCCCAAAGACACTACCCTTGTGGATTTCGAAACGGCAACCCTTGATATCTGGCACTGGAAAGATCCGATTGTGCAGCCACAACAGCTATCTCAGCTTAGAAATGAACTTAGAAGAACCTATCTTGGTGTTATTTATCCAAATCGTCCCGACGAATTTATCCCCATTGCCAGCGAGCAAATGCCCAATGTATCGGTTTCCGAGGAAGGAAACGGTCGCTTCGCACTTCTCACCTCTAATTTGCCGTACGAACTGGAAAGCCAATGGGATATTTCTTCAAAAACGGATACCTGGATTTATGATTTACAAGACAACCGTTTACACGAAATTGCCAAACCCATTTTCGGAAGGCCGCAAATATCACCATCAGGCAGTTTTACTTATTGGTGGAATGCTTCTGAAAAACAGTGGTTTGTTTTTGATAATCTGAATAAAAAAACAACAAGTTTAACCAAAGAAATTCCGGTTAACTTCTGGAATGAGAAAAACGATACACCTAGTGCCCCGGGACCGTACGGTATTGCTGCATGGGGAAAGAATGATGAATTCGTTCTGATTTCCGATGCATTCGATATCTGGAAAATTGATCCTGCAGGAAAACTTAAGCCGGAGAATATTACCCGAAACACTGGAAGAGCCGGTTACATAACTTTCCGGTATATCAACACAGATCCGGAAAAACGTTTTGTAGAACCAAAAGACGTGTTACTCTTGTCGGCATTCAACAATAAAACCAAAGAGGGTGGTTTTTACACGTTAAAACAACAAGGCAGAAATCCATTGATAAAACGCGAATTGGATAAATACGGATATTCATCGGTGAGTAAAGCAAAAAATGCAGAGGTTTTTGTTTTTCAAAAAAGTAACTTCAACACATCTCCCGATTTGTACATCACGCAAAATCTATGGAAATCGGCACAAAAACTTACAGATATCAATCCTCAAATGAAAGATTATAATTGGGGAACAGCAGAAATGTTTGAGTGGACAACTTTTGATGGAAAACCATCGCAGGGAATTTTGTACAAACCCGAAGATTTCGATCCTAACAAAAAATATCCACTCATGATATACTTCTACGAAACGCATTCCGATAACCTGTACCAATATTTCACACCGGCTCCCAGCCGCTCCACAGTTAATATCCCCTTCTTCGTGAGCCGGGGCTATATCGTTTTCACGCCCGATATTCATTACGGTGTGGGACAACCCGGTCCCGATGCATACAACTACGTTGTTTCGGGAGCGCAGGCACTGAAAAAAAACTGTTGGATAGATTCTGAAAACATGGCCATCCAGGGACAAAGCTGGGGCGGCTATCAAGTGGCGTATATTATCACCCAAACCGACATGTTTAAAGCTGCCGGTGCTGGCGCTCCTGTATCGAATATGACCAGCGCTTACGGAGGAATCCGCTGGGAATCGGGGCGTAGCCGCCAGTTCCAGTACGAGCAGACACAATCGAGGATTGGAGCCCCGATGAGCGATTCCCTGCAGCTGTATATTGACAACTCCCCCGTGTTCTTTGCCAATAAGGTGAACACACCACTGCTCATTATGCATAATGATAACGACGGTGCAGTCCCCTGGTATCAGGGAATTGAATA
>DCEG01000077.1:46467-46930 GCA_002316835.1 Bacteroidales bacterium UBA1035
TTTTTCGACCACTACCTGAAAGGTGCTCCCGCTCCTGTTTGGATGACACGTGGGTTGCCGGCTACTGAAAAAGGAAAATCGTGGGGATATGAGTTAGAGGCCGGAGAACCCGGGAATTAAGCGACAGGAAGATGGAGAGAAGTAGTCCATGACAAGTGAAGCAGAAGAACTTACCGCATTGAGAAACGGTTCGCACAAAGCTTTCGAAGCTATTTACAACAGATACGCCGGGAAGCTTTACAACTTCATCATGACTATCTCTCATGGCGACAGGTACATGTCGGAAGAAGTTGTTCAATCAGCTTTCGTTCGTTTATGGGAAACAAAAGAAAGGATCGATGCTGAAAAGTCAATATTATTCTACCTGTCTACCATTTCAAAAAACCTGTTGTTCAACAGGTATCAACGTCAAACGATCGAATTTTTGTATCAAAAATTAGTGATCAATGAGCAGAAGCCGTAT
>DCEG01000067.1 GCA_002316835.1 Bacteroidales bacterium UBA1035
TCAAACGGATAAGGAAATTTATCGGAAGTTGTTTTTGATAATTTCAGCTCCTTCCGTATTCGCTCTAAAAGTACCGAAGCTGGCTCATCGCTAGAGTCTTGCGGTACAAGTTTACCTCGAATGGCGAGGTCTAAAACTTTGGATTTAGTTTGTGCGATATATTGCACCAAAGAGAGAGAGCTATCTTCAATTTCATCGATTACTTCGATAACAGAATCTGCAATACGAACTATTCGTTTTTGTTCTTCTATGGGAGGTAAAGGAAAAAGTGCATTTTCTCCATCATGAGTACCCAATCTGGGCATTTTAACTCCATAGCAACATTCTGCAGTATATTCCAAAAAATAACTAGACATTAATACATGTCTTGCAAACTTAGGAACAACAAATCCATTAAAATCCAAAGGCAGAATTTCGGTAGTACAGTATCCTTCGACGTCGGCAACTAAAACTTTATTCAAATAGGTCCTTAGTTTGCTGTATAAAACATCTCCTTTTTTGAATTTATTTCTTACACTTTTGGTCTCTTTTTCGTTTTTATGAACTCGTTTTAGCAGTTTTCCCGTATCTTTCTCAATATCTTCCAAATCCAAAATCCATGCATTCTCGTTTATTTCTGATGGACTAGCCTTTTCATTTTTCCCATAATCGCAGAGATTACCTAATTTCACCCACTCCCAGCTCTCAGGCACCTCAAACGGCACTTCCTTCTCATAATGCGACTTAGCACCACTTTTTTTCTTATCCGCCTTAATCTTTTTTTCTTTGATTAGACGTTCTTTCTCAGCTCGTATTCTTTCGAGCAATACAGATGCAGGTTCGTCATTTGGGTCTTGTGGAACGAGTTTACCACGAATGGCAAGGTCTAATATTTTTTGTCGTAATTGTTTCGTGTTCATATTTTATCATTAGCAAGTTACAAGCAAGTTAAAAACCCAACTTTAACATCTCATAATCAACACATTAATGGTTTAAGTTGATGTAAAAGCAAGTTGCAGGCATGTTAATTCTCCTCAATTTTATCAATTATCTCTTTCAACTTACTCATTGCTTCGGCGATATTAGCCGTTTTTTCTTCCATCATAGCCATTAATTCGGCAAGCGAATAGTCCACAGTTTCTTCTCCTGTCCGTAACCACGTTATATCCAGACTGGTTTTATCACGCGAAATCAACTCGTCGTAACTGTATTTTCTCCAACGTCCGTCGGGATTTTCTTCCGAAAACGTTTCCACTCTATTTTTATAGCACGCTACAAACTCATCCAAATGATGTCGTTGAATAGGATTGGTAGCCAGCGTATGCTTGATATTTGTTCGGTAATCGTAATACCACACATCTTTGGTTTTCGTGCCTTTCCTGAAAAACAAGACATTGGCTTTCACTCCTTGGGCGTAGAAAATCCCTGTTGGTAGTCGTAGAATAGTATGCAAATCAAAATCTGTTAATAGCTTTTTGCGGATAGTTTCCCCCGCACCACCTTCAAAAAGCACATTGTCGGGCAAAACGATAGCCGCACGACCGCCGTTTTTCAACATCAACATAATGTGTTGCAAGAAATTCAACTGATTGTTTTTGGTGGTAACATACAAATCGTCGCGCATAGCTGAAATATCGGTAGAACCGGCAGGGCGAGTTCCGAAAGGCGGATTTGCAAGCACTACATCTACCAATGTTGTCGGTGTACGCTCCAGCGAATCCTGACAACGAATGGGCGTATGCTCCGTACCGATACCGTGCAGGTAGAGATTCATGGACGCAAGCGTTACAACCAAAGGTGTAATATCATTCCCGCTTAGCGCTTCGTCGCGCAAGAAACGAAGTTTTTCACGGTCTTTACTTTGCGATTTCATGTGGTCGAAAGCGGATAGCAAAAATCCACCCGTACCACAAGCCGGATCGCAAACAGTTTCAGTAATCAACGGGTTGGTAACTTCTACCATGGTATTTATCAATGCTCGGGGCGTAAAGTACTGCCCGGCACCGCTTTTCTTATCCTGACCGTTTTTCTCTAAAATGGTCTCGTAGATTGAGCCTTTTAAATCACCGTCCATCGAAAGCCAATTTTCGCCTTCGATAAGCGAAATCACTTTTTTGAGCAATACGGGTTGCTCAATTTTATTGTGCGCTTTGGTAAAAATAGTGCCAATCAGGTCATCCTGATTACTAAGAATTTTCAGCGTATCTTCGTATTTGCGCAGTAAATCCAACCCGTCGAGTGTTGTCAGTTCATTCCAGCCGTATCCTTTTGGGATAGCGCTTGAAAACCCTAACTGCACTTTTTCTTCGTCCATTTTTAGGAACAACAAGTACGTGAGCTGAATAATATAATCAGTAAATCCCACACCGGCAGCCGCGATAACATCGGCAAGTGTCCAGACTTTTTTGATTAGGGATTGGGAAGTGGTGGTTTGTTTTTTTGACATGTTGTTTGTTAATTGTTTTCAGCTAAATCTTCATTCCACAAGAGTGGATGAATATCATCTACATTGCTTGGCTTTCCTTTATCATCAAATTGAGAAAAAACTTTTAATTGAATACAATTTGTTTTTTTCTTATATTGGATTTCTACATTGATGTCAATACAAGCCAATATTTTTTGAGACAAATCTTTTTCTGTTGAGTTCTTTTCTATTTCTTTTTTTATTTCCTCATTTTCTTTTTTGTTTAAGTCATTTAGTCCTGCATAAATGTTAAATGTTTTATCTATTTTCTCTAAATTAAATTTATCCAAGTAATTTTGGTCTTTGATTTCTTTGAAAATCATATTTGGCAAGTCTTCTTTTCTAAGTACGAATAATGATTGAGAAACTAAGTCATTCATATAATCTATTTCGATTATTTCTATGTCTTTGTAAAACCATTTTTCTTCTTTTTCTTCTAACCCACCACCCGAAAAAGATTTTAAGTAATCAAGATATAACCCAACTGCAATAATTACAAATTCATCAGAGTTTATTTTAAGATTATCCACAGCAGTGAACAAATCTTTTTCTGACAACAGATACTTTTGTGGCAAAATAAGAATAAATATATTTATTGAATAATATTTAAATTGTTGTGCAACAGCTTCGGCTGTAATAGAATCTGAGTTTAAATAACTAACATCTTGATTTTCTCCAAATGCTGCTTTTTCTAAAATAAAATTTTTTCCTCTGATTGAGTAGCTCTGATACTCATTACCGATATTATTATTTTGAAAAATCATTAAGTATTTTTGAAAAATAGGATTTAGAATGCTATTAGTTTTTTCCATAAAAACACTTTCCATATCAGGGGAAATCGGTTGTTCTTTTTTAATTTGGTTAAATTTACTTTCAATTTCTTTCTTGAAATTATCAATTAGAGTATTTGGTTCAATTTTACTATTTTCTGAAAACCAGTTTTTATTTGATAAGTGCTCTAAACCTAATGCTTTTAAAATCTCTGAATTTTCAAGATATTCATTTACAAAATATTTCAAACTATCCAAATTATCTTTCCATCGGTTTAACTCCGATAATTCTTGAGGTGGCTGAGGCATTGTTAAGGTCTGAGAATTAACATAATACTCGTGTAAAGTGTATTGACGAAGAAATAAAATTGCCAAATAACGTTTAATCCACATTCTAATTATATCGTCAGAATTAATATCTGAGATATCAGGGAACCAATATTTTTGTTGATAATACACCGGATTAAGATACTCATATCTGTCAACTTGCATATAACGTTCAATTACCTCGCGCATTTCTTCAGGCACTAATACATATTTGGGTGGTTGCTGTTGGGTAAAGTACATTAATTCTTTAATTGTAGAGTATTTATGCTGATATAATAATAATCCACCTAAGGTATAATGAAATTCCAAAAAGTCTTTTCGCTCTTTTTCTCTTTTATCTATTTCAGTTTGATTTCTTAAAACAGAAGGAATAGTTGAATAATCATAATCAGGATAGATTATTGGCATAAAAAGATTAAATAGTTGGTGTGCTTTTCGCCAATATGATAATACGAAATCATTCCGATTGTAATAAATACATTGCAATAAAAATCTCCATAAGTAAGAGTAGGTTTTCTGACTAATTATTGTTTTTTGATAGCTATCAAGAAACAAATCAAAAATTGTATTATCATTGAAAATTGAAATAGCTTTCTTATTGTTTTTACATAAAATCTCATTTGCTTCAATAAATGTGTCGTATAGCTCTTTCGGATATACTATTTCTTCTCCTTCTTTTCCTTCTCTAAATTTAAAAAATTCATTAAAATAGAATTCCCATACTTTTTTTGCTAAAGGCTCATCTACCGTTTGTATTGAGTAATTTAATATCTTTGAAATAGGATGGTAATATGTCCCTTCTTTTTTATTAGTGCTTTTATTTTGCTTTTCAACAAAGTGATTAAATAAATAACTTGGAACAAAATAAACATAGATAAGATGAGTAATGAAAAAGGTCATTACTATTAAAGAAACTGTGTTTATAATGACAAATATCAAAGCTGAATTGTCAATTGCCCACCCCCAGTTTACACAAGAAGGAATTTGAAGGAACCAAAGAATGTAGCTAAAAATAGATGTAAGCAAAACAATTAAAAATACTTTGGTTATTAATTCTTTTCTGAAAACTTCTATTAGAATAGGTGATTTGTATTTATCATCAATCCTTGTTATGGTTTGAATAAGCAATGGTAAGCCCAAAGCAAATATTGCAATAATCATTGGGATTAATGCAACGTTTATAATATCCGGATAATCTGAGAAAATATTCATTCTTATTGACTTATTATTTCTTTATCCCACTTTTAACATCCACCCACTTAAACTTCCCAGCACTTCATTTACCACATCGGCAGAGCCAAAACTCTGTACCATTTGGGCAAAAACGGTAAGGTTTTCTTCCCGCAATTCGTTATTAGTATATGTTCCGTTGGCTACGATATACCCTACAATTTGGCGCATGATTTCTTTTTGCTTTTCGGTAAGCGGGCGTTGTGCCTGTCCGCACCAAAGCTCGAAACGTTGTGCCGAAAACGAAGCCAGCGATTTAAGCTCGGGGATTAACTTAAAAGCGTACCGCACCAGTTGGATAAGATTAGTTAGGCTTTCACGTTCGGTTTGAGTTTGCAGTTTGATAACTTTATTCGTTTCTATAACCGAATAAGAATTCCATAAGCGTAGTGGTGCAAAACGAACATCTGCCGACAATAGTTTCCGTCTTAAATCGGCAAGCAAAGCATACGTAATCGGTTCGTTTTGGTTGTTGTAAATAATGCGCAACGCTTCAATTTCATCGCGGCGCTCATTTACATAGTTTTCAAATGCTTGAGTAGTCGAAACGGCTTCTTCTCGCGAAAATCCTGTGAAAATGGTTTCATCTTCACCGGGAATTAAAATGGTGAGAAATCCGGCATTTAATGTGAGCAAGAGCTTGCGGGCTTCGGGATTGTTTGCCAATAATGCAACCAACGCTTTCCGTTCGCTGTTGGGTTGGTTCGTATTGTGAAATGTGGGTAGCAAATTATTTTCCAACGCGTTGAAGATGGACATGGCAAGGTCGTACATTGAAACTGTTGCCATTTCGATAAACTCGGTTCTGTGTTTGTCCTTGCTTTTTGCATTTATCCTCGAAATTCGGCTTGCAAGCAAATTCAGATAATCATCGGAGAGAAATCCGTGCGTAATCCGCTCTAACAGTTGTTCCAATGTAGGATTTACCGGAACAGAAATCGTTCCCTCTTGGGGTTTTGGCAGGTATTTCTCACTCTCGGTAACGCCAACGGCATCTACCAAATAAAACAGGTCTTTACTAATGGCGTTCGGCGTTACGTTGCGAAGTTGCTCATCGCCAATTATCCGAACACCACGCCCTTTCATCTGCGTGTAAAGGATTGCCGACCGAACATCTCGCATAAAGAGTAAAACTTCCAACGGACGAATATCGGTTCCGGTTGCCACCAAATTGACTGTAACTGCTATACGGAATGTTTTATCGTTTCGGAAACGACGTATCAATTCGGAACTATCGCCCGCCGAATAAGTAATTTTTTGCACAAAATCAACGGTTTGGTTTTCGAAAACTTCGCGGGCAATATCCACAATTCGGGTAGCGTGTGCATCATCTTTTGCAAAAATCAAGGTTTTGGGAGTATATCGAAAATCGGCATCACGTTCGGGAAACAAATCTTTGTAAAGGGCATTCCGAAACTCTTGCAACACCAAGCGGATTTGTTCCGGGTTAACCACCGAGCGGTCTAATTCTGTTTTGAGATATTCGGCTTCCTCTTCGGCAACTAAATTTCGTTGTTCGCCTGTGTACTTCGTTATTTCTCTAACTTTCTCTGTTTGCTGAATGATTCCACCTTCTTCACTTACTTTTGTTTTGATACGATAAATGCGATAATTCACGTTGATTCCATCGGCAATGGATTTCTCCAACGTGTAATCGATTACTAAGTTATTATTGAAATAAGCAAGTGTTTCTGCCGTGGGTGTGGCGGTAAGACCTATTGTGCGGGCGGTATTGAAGTAATTCAGCACCTGTTGCCATTTTCCGTAAATAGAACGGTGGCACTCATCTATGATAATTAAGTCGAAAAAGTCAGCCGGTAGTTTTAAATCCTCATTGAGGATAATTTCTTTTTCGTCGTCCTGAAAGTCTTCGTATTCATCGTCATCATCAATTTCGTCACCGGTCAGCATTGCAAACAGTCGCTGAATGGTAGTAATAACAACGTTGCTTTCAGGAGCAATAGTTGGCGATTTGAGTCTTTCAACAGCAAAAATGGTATTAAATGGTTCTCCTGTTTCTGTTAAACGAAACGTCCCAAACTCTCCTTCTGCTTGCTTGCCCAAATTATTTCTATCCACCAAAAACAACACTCGTCTGATTGGCGTATAGCTCAACAGTCGATAGGCAGACATACACGCAGTAAAGGTTTTTCCGGCACCCGTTGCTAATACCATCAACGCACGTTTTTGTCCGTTTCGGAAACTGTTTTCCAATGCCGTTATTGCGTCAAACTGGCAGTTGCGCAATCCTTTGGGGGAAAGATAAGGTAAGCCGGCTAAAGGATTCTCGATACCTGCCAATATAGCCAGTTCTTTGGGCGTGTGCATCTGTTGTAGGGGTTCATATTCGCTTTCACCGCTTCGTATATCCCTAAACAGCAATTCTTTCCCGTTTGAAAGATAAATGAACGGCAATGGATTTTGCCAATGTTGATACCACTTCAACAGTTTGCAGGCATATTTTTCAGCCTGCTTGGCAACCGCATCTGTCAGCGGTACGCCTTCTTTTTTTGCTTCAATTACTCCGATTGCTTTCCCCTCAATAAAAAGCAGGTAGTCAGCTTCGAGATGCCCTTTCAAAATTCCTTCGGTTACAGCTACCGCCGACATGGCGGGCGAGAAGTTGGCTCTATCAACCACATTCCAACCAGCAAATTGCAGTTTGTTGTCTATTTCTATTCTTGCTTTCTCTTCGGGGTGCATATTCATTCGTATTAAATGAAAACTTCCGATAATGAGAAATTATCAGAAGTTATATGCAAATGTAAGGAAAATTATCGGGTTTTAGATTTTTTTAGTTGATGAAATACAAATACAATGATCAGGTTTGATAATTTCTGCTATTATTTTGTGTTTTTATTATCAGAAATTTGAAGTTGCTAACAAAATCACATTCTCCGTCCCTTTCTCTTCTTCTGTTGCGCCCTCAGTCTCCGTTGAAAAGCCGTTTCCTCATAATCCTCACCGTGAACATTCAGCAGACTGCCGATGCCGGATGAAATTTCGCCTGCGATATTTGCCGTAGTCTCCATCGCGGATAGCCCGAGGTTTTTTTCTTGCTCCACCGACGGTTCGTAAATCGGTACAACCGTCTGTCCGATTTGTGGTTTCACGTCTTCCAACCCGAATTGGCGAAACAGCGAACGATACCCAAATTCTCGCCCGATTTCCGATGCTTTGAACGTTTCACCTTCGTACAAAAATCGAAAACCGTAGGCTTTGTCTTGTTTGTTTCGCATGGTTTGGATGGTTATGCCCTGTTTTTGAAGTTCTCCGGCGAAAGAAAGAAAACCCTCTTTTCCGGTACCGACTTTCTCGCCCAAGAGTTTGTAAGCGATTTTTCGCACTTCGTCTTTCTTTGTTTCCCGCGTTTTATCCGCTTTCGGGTTTTGGTATCGTTTTTTCCCCACCACCTGGTTGGCGATGGTCAGTCCCATTTCTCCGGCAATTTCCTCGGCAGCTCTTGCCGATCGGTTGCTTACAAAATCCGTCTGATACACCTTGCCGTCTATCCCGACTCGATTGGCAATCAGATGGATGTGCCTGTTTTTAGTATCTTTGTGCGATACGGCAAACCATTGGTGGTTTTCCAATCCCATTTTTCTGGCAAATGAGGTGGCGATTTTGTTTAAATCTCCGCTTTTCAGTTTCGTAATATCATCGGGCGCGATGCCGATTTCGAAGCGAAGAAACTTGTTTTTGCACCGATTGCCGTATTGATTCACAAGCTGCATATCCCGAAGAATTTCGCCGGCAGTGTAACCTGCAATCATATTTCGGGCAACAAATCCGTTTAGTTTGTTCTCCTTCAATACGTAATTTATCACGTTGCGTCCGTGCGAAACGGCTTTGCCTTTTGCTATCATTTTCGCCCGAATTAAGCCTTAAAAAACTGCTCGATAACCTCTCTAATTTCCTTTACAAGCGATTGCGTTTCGGCGTACAATTTGCTGTCTCTACTTTTCATAAAATTACCGATATAGGTAAATCGGTTGGCATATTGGTAGAGTAGTTTAATCCCGATTTGCTGCATTTTCGAGAACTGCGGAGCTGCCACAACTTTTCCTTTCAGGAGCATTTCGCGGGTAAATTCCGAGAGGGATTTCCCTGCCGATTTCGCCTTTTCGGCGATGCGTTTTTTATCGGCTTGCGTGCAGCGGATTTTCAATTCGCTGTCTTTATTGTTTGTCATATAGTTGAAATTTAGGTTGAAAAACCGTGTTTTTCGGCTGACGAGAACGCAGTGATTGCAGCCAAATCCTCCCCGCCCGAAGCGGGGACAAGATTCAGTTTGTGGGAACAAACTGACGTCTTGCACGCTAATTCGAAAAGTTTGCCGGGCATCGGAAATTCTGCTTGCTCGGTGTGCTTGTCGTTCTCCTTTATTTTTTAAAATTTTAGTCGTTTTGGTTTCTGTTTTGTTTGCGGGATTTCCATCTTTTTCCCACACAAATAATCGTTCACGTCTTTGAATCCTGCGTATCTTTTTGAAATATCCGCGACGGGTAAATTCAGTTTTTGCAGTTTTTTCAACGCCTGTTTTTCGGCTTCGTCGTTATCCAAAAAAGCGTTGATTTTTTCGTGTTTCGAGAGAAACGGAACGGCTTTTTCAAGGTTGGTAATTGAGTTCAACACGACGGCTGAAACATCGGCTTGCCGTGCCTGCATGGTGAGCAAAGAGAGATAGTCCATAAATCCTTCGAAAAGATGAACGATAGGCGTTTTCTTATCGAAAGTGGTGATTTCTTTGGGCGGAAGGCAACCTTTGAAATAAGGATTTAAGGTTTCGAATCCACCCATATCGTTGGGGAAAGCGATACCGAAATAGGATTTTCCTTTCAACGTGTAATGTACTTCTTTGCAATATTGCCGTGCCAATTCGACAGCGATTTTTCGCTTTGTAAGTAGTTGGATAAGTGCCGGATGGGTAAGCGGTTTTATCTCGATGTTCGATATTTCATCTGAAATCTCTTGCCGTCGAAAAGGAAAAGACGATTGATGTGTTTGGGGATTGGGGACGGCTTGTTCAATGGCTCGCAACACTTCCGAAACGCTGTCGGTTTGGTGCAGTTTCATCGCCAAATCAATAATACTGCCCTTGTCGCCACTTCCGAAATCGTGCCATTGGTTGATGCCGAGGTTTACTTTGAACGACGGCTCTTTTTCGTCTCTGAACGGCGATTTGTACCAAAGGTTGTTTCCGTTTTGCTTCGTCGGATATATTCCGATACGTCCGAGATATTCTTCAATTTTGATTTGTTTGGCTTGTTCCGAATTCATTTTTTTAAGGTTTTTGTTGGTTGATATTTTTTCTTTTCGTCAGCAAAACGTTTTTTTGCCGAAAAGCTTTGTAGTAAACGGTTTGATTAAAATTTGCCCCCAAACCGAAAATAAGTGATGAATTTGATGAATTGAAGAAAACGGGGATAATACTCTGATTATCAACATTAGTTTTACTCATCAACCGCTCATCATTTTATCACCCGGGTATATCCCGATGAAAGAGAAACAATCGCTTTTTTCTTTCATCGTCCTTTTGTTTGATGAGTATTTGATGAAGGTTTGATGAGTACATATATTCTTTATTATTAAATAGATAAATAGCAAATTCATCAATTCATCAAAAAATAAGTGTTCAAAAACTCCCGCGACACGGTATAAAACCTTCCGGTCTTTTTGGTTTCGCAAAATGAAATATTTCGAGAAAGGTCGCCCACCGGATTGTAAGTGGTGTACGTGAGCGTGTTCGGACTGGGAGATAATTCCCAATGGTTTTTCACGATTTTCCGCAAACGGGAAATATCGGTATCGATACCTTGAAACATCAACAACGACCGCAAATCTGTCAGGCAGAAACTTACGCTCTCAACTTGCTGAACATCCATTATTTCCAAAAACAGCTCTTTCATCTCCACTTCCAAAGAATTGCGATTGTAGTCGATGATGCGTTGCAGGGCATCGGTGTGTAAAAGCGAATGCTCAAACCACATTCGCGATTTCTTTTCGGTAGAAAGTTTCCGATTGGAAAGGAAGTACAGAAATGCCGGAATTTCTTCTCGTAATTTGTGCCTGATTTCCGTGTCGGTTTTGTCCAAAACAGGTAGTTTTCGTACCCAATAACGCGTTTCGCCGGGTTGAATCATGATAGGATTGAGCTCATTATTGGAGCAAAGCAAGAATTTACCGAAAAATACAGTTTCCACACGGTCTTTTCCTTTGGCTTCGCTCTTGAATTGAAAGGCGGTGCTCAGGTTTTTTAATCGTTCGCTGTCTTGCTGTTTGTCAAATAACACTTCTTCGATGCCGATAAGCAATTTGTTTGCCCAGTCGGAATTGAACTGGCTCCGGAAATCTTCGTTGGTGTTGAAGGTCATATTTTTTCCAAAAATATCTTTCAGCAGATTCAGAAAAGTAGATTTTCCGGTGTTTCGTTCTTTGGATAAAAGCAGGATGATAGGAAGTTTTTCAACCGGATGTAAGTACAGTAGCTGAATGTAGTCTAATCCCATTTCGTACTGTTTGCCTAAAACGTGTCGAATGACAGACAGAACGGTTTGGCATTCGCCCGGTTTAGGCGAGTGCTCAAACGGTTCGTACAGGTTGAAACAGTTGCCCACTCTCTCCCGGTATCGGGTGTGAGAGGGCACGATACAGAAATCGTCGTATTTGGGAATCTGGCTGATGAAATCCTTTCCGTGGTCTTGCCGGATGGTTTCGATGCTCCACGCCACACGTATTTTTGCCGTTTCGCCCGAAAGGATGGGTTTTTCCACTATCTTATAATAGGTAGTCCCCACTCGGATGTATGAATTGGTTTTCATAATCTTAACGCATTTTCCGACGTGCACTTTGTGCTACAGTGCGAATGGTTTCTGTGGCGTCGTGTTTGGGTTTGGCTTGACTTTCAGCCCATTCCAGTATCTCTTTTCGAGAAAAAACGAGCTTGTTGTTATATATTTTGTGGGGAATTTTTCCTTCGGAAGTGAGTTTGTACATTTTTCCTTTGGAAGTCGGATAGCCGTTTTCGGTCAAAACCTGCAAGGCAGTTTCAAGATTTACGGTGTCAAATTCAGGCTTTTGTTCTTCGCACTGACTGGTCAGTCCAACGACGGCTTCTTTCACGATAAGGCGAAGTTCATCGGGAGTAGTTACGATAATTTTATTCATCATTAGTTGGTTTTAATTTGTGAAACATTCAATTTGATGCCACAAAGTAAAATCATAAATAACTGAATATCAAATCGTATAAATGGTTTACACAAATCCTCTTAAAGGAATTACAGGGAATTATAAGGAAGTTTGAGGAATAAGTGTAAACCGATAAAAACTAAAACCACTTTACGCTTTAACACTTTTGAACGCCAATCACAGCCAATCGACGCCAAACGTAAAGCAATAAAGTTTTTCGTTAATAATTCAAAAAACATGGTGGGATACAAGCCAAAATTAATTGATAAAATACTGTATAAAAGGGTATAACGAGCTTAATTTTTCCAAGCTGTTCAAAACCGATATTGCCGTGAAAGTTCTGATTTCGAAATCACGATGAAAGCCAATTGTGGCTCTTTCTATAATTTCTGCTTCAATCCATCGGTCTAATGTAGGGCGGGAAATACCTAAAAGTGCGCTCATTTCTTGTTTGGTTAGCTCTGTAAATTTGTTGGTACCCTGTTTTTCAATGTGTTTTTTCAAATTTTTGATGGCAGTCTCTATATTTTCGGACTTGGCGGTATATTTGGGCTTGCGTTGTTTTATACCGACAATGGCATTTTCAATATCAAAATCTTCAAACTCG
>DCEG01000110.1:0-2263 GCA_002316835.1 Bacteroidales bacterium UBA1035
TTGGCCACTCTGGTAACTGCCCCTTTAAGATTATTAATGACCAATTACTAATTGCCGATTTTGTAATTGGAGTGCAAAACTAATACTTTTATTTGTATTTTTCGTTGAGTGCAATCATTTTTAACGCTGTAATTGCAGCTTCATCACCTTTGTTTCCGTGTCTTCCTCCCGCACGTGCTTTAGCCTGTTCAAGGGTGTTGGTTGTGAGTAATCCGAAGATCACCGGAATGTTATGCACTATATTAAGTTCGGTAACACCTTGTGTAACACTGTTGCATACAAAAGTAAAGTGTGGCGTTTCACCCTGAATAACGCATCCGATGACGATAACGCTGTCAAGATCTTTTTTGTCTATTAGTTTTTTTGCCCCATACGTAAGTTCGAAACTTCCGGGAACATATTCAACTATTATGTCGCTCTGCTTAACACCAAATCTGAGTAATGTCTGAAGCGCACCTTCCAGCAAACTCGAGGTAACGGGTCTGTTCCATTCTGAAACAACTATACCTATTTTTTTCCCTTCGCCGCTGGGTGTAGAGCTGTGATCGTATGACGACAGATTTTGTAATTCGGTAGCCATAATTAATTTCCTGTTTGTTGAAGCTTAGCTGCTTCAATATATTTGTCAGCTTCTTGTCCCTGTGGCGAATTGATATATTTGTCTTTTAACATCTGGAAAGTTTCGATAGCCTTATTGAAGTTTTTGGCAGACAGATAAGCAAATCCTACTTTGTTATAGTAGATTGGACTTAGCATATTATCATTTGCTTTTTTTGCTGCGCTGTTGAAGTGAGAAATTGCTTTATCGGTATTGCCCATGTTCATATAAATATCGCCGATAGCGCCTTCAATAGCCGGAGTGATCAGCAAATCGCCACCTTTAAATTTGCCCAGATATTCCAGCGCTTTTTCGTTATTTCCCAATCTGCTGTAGCTGATTCCGGCATATGCGCGTGCAAGATCTGCTGTTTTGGTACCGCTGAAATCTTTCATGATGTTTTCAAATCCGATGTAATCGTTTCCGTTTCCGAACAGGGCAATTGAATCCTGTTGGTTTTGGAAAAAACGCTCACCTTTATATATAGCGGCTTGTGCTTTTTCGTTTCTGGGGTTTTTATACAGATAGTTGTAAGCTATAATTCCACCAACCACTACAACAATTACCGCCAATGCAATTAAAATGTTTTTTTGGTTTTTTTCGATAAAGCGTTCCGATGAAGTTAATGCTTCCTCAATATTTTCAAAACCTTTCTCGGCTTTACTTTCCTGATGTTTCTTGGCCATTTTTATTCAAAAAATATTATTATCAAATTTCGAGTTGCAAAAGTAATGGTTTTTAAGTGATAAATAAAATAAATTGCAGAATTTTTCTACAATGTATTTGTGGCTGATTAATCTTTTCAGTAAGTTTGTAGTCATATACATTGTATAAAAGTATATTTTATGCAAAAACTAAAGCTTAAGTTATGAAGAAGATTATTTTTACAGTATTAATTCTCGCTTCTGTACTGATACAAGTAAAAGCCCAATCTGCGTTTACATCCGTTCCGGTTGTTAACGGTAAAGTTGTATTTCAGCAATTTATACACATTGATCAGGAACTTACAACTGATCAACGATACTCGTTACTCTATAAATGGGGAAAAGATAATTATGCCGGTAATCCACTGTTGTCAGGCATACGTTTTGATGATAAGGCTAGAAGCATAACCGTAGGTTCAAAAGTCGAACTCTTGTTGCCTCAAAATAGCAATGGAGTGCGTGAAAAAGTAATAATGAATTATCGTTTTGACGCAACCATCACTAATGCCGGTTGTATGTTAGTTATAAGAGATATTAATTACCAAAACAGCCAATCAGGCGGCTCGGCTTTCTTTCCAAAAACCTTTACTGCTGAAGAAACAATAACCACTGCGGCCATTTCCAGCGTTTCCGGGGCTGACAAAGAATTTAGGACAAATACTCAAAAAAGCACTCTGTTTTATTTGAACGAGTTGTATGCTGACCTTAGTAAAGTTTTTGATCTCAGCAAATAAAAAGTAAATCCCGATTTTTACGGAAATTTATTTACCGAAAATTTTGGTAAATAAATTTTTTATGGTTAATTTTGCGCCCTGATTTGTAGGAAAACAGCTGAATATTCATAGAAATCAATAAAATACAATATAGTAATGTCTAAGATTTGTCAAATAACCGGAAAAAGAGCAATGGTTGGAAACAACGTTTCTCACTCCAACAGAAGAACAAAACGTAAATTTAACGT
>DCEG01000110.1:2362-20937 GCA_002316835.1 Bacteroidales bacterium UBA1035
GTTGGAAACAACGTTTCTCACTCCAACAGAAGAACAAAACGTAAATTTAACGTTAATTTGTTCAAAAAGAAATTCTTTTGGGTAGAAGAAGATTGCTGGATTAGCCTGAATATTTCTGCAGCAGGCTTGCGCACTGTTAATAAAATAGGATTGGATGCAGCTTTGAAACAAGCTGCTGAAAAAGGGTACTTAAATACTTAATTATTAGGAGGGAAGAACAATGTCGAAAAAAGCAAAAGGAAATAGAATCCAGGTAATTTTAGAATGTACCGAACACAAAGAAAGTGGGATGCCCGGAACTTCGAGATATATAACAACGAAGAACAGGAAGAATACTACTGAAAGATTGGAGATTAAAAAATATAATCCCATCCTGAAGAGAATGACCGTTCATAAAGAAATTAAATAGAGAAAGGATTAAATTATGGCAAAGAAAGCAGTCGCAGGATTTCGCGATAAAACATCAACATCAGGACGTAGCCACACGAAAGTAATTAAAATGGTGAAATCTGAAAAAACAGGAGCTTATTCTTTCAAAGAAGAAATGGTTCTGAACGATCAGGTACAAGATTTTTTCAAGAAATAAATCCGTTAAAAATATATAAAAGCTTCCCTGCAAGAATTTGTGGGGAAGTTTTTTATTGACTATTTCGTAAATTTGTATGATATTGCGGAAGTTTCGAAATATACTTACGTAAAGGAAATTCAAAAAGTAATAATTACGCAATTATGGGATTATTCGATATATTTTCGAAGAAAAAGAAAGAGACGCTGGATCAGGGATTAGAGAAAACCAAGGAAAATATTTTCTCCAAATTAACACGCGCCGTTGCCGGAAAATCGAGAGTGGACGATGATGTTCTCGATGAACTGGAAGAAATATTGGTAACATCGGATGTAGGCGTGGATACTACATTAAAAATAATTGAACGTATAGAAGAGCGTGTAGCTCGTGATAAGTACGTGGGAACAGATGAACTTACCAGAATTCTTCGTGAAGAGATAGCCGAATTACTTACTGAAAATAACTCAGATGACATTGCCGAATTTGCTGTTCCCGAAGATAAAAAACCATACGTAATTATGGTAGTTGGAGTAAATGGAGTGGGGAAGACGACTACCATCGGAAAACTGGCGTATCAATTCAAACAGAACGGATTATCGGTTTATCTCGGCGCTGCTGATACTTTCCGCGCAGCGGCTGTGGAACAGTTGGATATTTGGGGTAAGCGCGTAGGAGTTCCGGTTGTAAAGCAAAAAATGGGCGCCGATCCGGCATCGGTGGCTTTTGATACCTTGAATTCAGCCAAAGCGAATCATGCCGATGTTGTTATTATCGACACTGCAGGGCGCCTACATAATAAAATCAATTTGATGAATGAGCTCACCAAAATTAAAAACGTCATGAGTAAAGTCATCGCGGATACTCCTAACGAAGTTCTTCTAGTTCTCGATGGATCCACCGGACAAAATGCCTTTGAGCAAGCTAAACATTTTACCGCTGCTACAGAGGTAACTGCTTTGGCGATTACTAAATTAGACGGAACAGCCAAAGGTGGTGTAGTTATTGGCATATCAGACCAGTTTAAGATACCGGTAAAATATATAGGGTTAGGTGAAGGAATGGAGGACTTGCAGGTTTTCCGCAGAAAAGAGTTTGTAGATTCATTGTTTGGAGGATGAAGAACAGAATTGATGTTATAACGCTGGGTTGCTCCAAAAATTTAGTAGATTCTGAACGATTGATGCGACAGCTGGTAGCTAACGGATATACGGTGGAACATGATCCTGCAGATCCAAAAGGAGAGATTGCCGTTATCAATACCTGCGGTTTTATTGGTGATGCCAAAGAAGAATCCATTAATATGATTCTGGAATTTGCCGAGGCCAAAAAGGCAAACAGGCTGAAAAAATTATTTGTGATGGGCTGCCTCACGGAGCGATATATGAATGAACTTCAGGAGGAAATTCCTGAAGTTGATAAATTCTACGGAAAATTCAACTGGAAAGGTCTGATTACAGACCTGGGCAAATCGTATTACAAAGATCTTGAGTTTGACCGTTCGCTTTCCACGCCGCCTCATTATGCTTACGTAAAAATATCTGAGGGATGTGATCGTACCTGCTCTTATTGTTCCATTCCGATAATGACCGGCAAGCACAAATCGCGTCCAATGGAGGAGATTGAAGAAGAAGTTCGCCGTTTGGTTACGCAAGGTGTCCGGGAGTTTCAGTTTATTGCGCAAGACCTTACTTATTACGGGCTCGACCGATATAAGCAAATGATGTTGCCCGAGTTGGTTGAACGGATTGCCGATATTAAAGGCGCCGACTGGATTCGTCTTCATTATGCCTATCCGGCACATTTCCCTACCGATTTGCTGCGTGTGATCCGTGAACGTGAAAACGTGTGTAATTACCTCGATATCGCTTTGCAGCACATTAGCGACAATATGCTGCAAAAAATGCGACGCAACATCACCAAGCAGCAAACCATTGATTTGATTGCCCAATTTAGGGAAGAAGTGCCCGGGATACATTTGCGTACAACCTTGATGGTTGGGCATCCGGGCGAAACAGAACGGGATTTTGAAGAACTTCTCGATTTTGTAAAACAAACCCGATTCGAGCGCTTGGGCGCATTCCCGTATTCGCACGAAGATGATACGTATTGCGATAAAAACTATACCGATGATATTCCAGCATCGGTAAAACAAGAGCGCATGAATCTATTGATGGAAGCCCAGGAAGCTATCGCGTTGGATATAAATGAATCGAAAATCGGACAAACTCTGAAAGTGATAATTGACAGGCAAGATGCCGAATATTATATCGGTCGCACCGAGTTTGACTCTCCCGAAGTGGATGGTGAAGTATTGATTGAAAAACAGTCAGTATTGAAAATTGGAGAATTTTACGATGTGAAAATTTTATCGGCTTTGCCTTTTGATTTGATTGGGAAAGTAGCGGAAAGCCGATAGCTAAGAGTGGATAAACTTTGAACTTAATAAAATGACACACAAAGAATTTGTTTCTGAAATGGCGCAACGGCTCGATTTAACCCAATCGAAAGTATCGGACTTACTGGACGCGACAGTAACTGTGCTGAATGAGAAACTTTCGGAAAATACACAAATTTCTGTTCAAAATTTCGGGGTTTTCGAAACCAGAAAGAGAGCAGAGCGCATTTCGGTGAATCCTCAAACGCAAGAGCGATATTTGGTCCCACCATCTATTGTGGCAACTTTTAAACCTGCATCGGGTATCAAAGAACAACTGAAAACACTTGAAGAAGATGGAAAATAAAATTACACTCTCCGATTTAATCGATTTGTTGGCCACACGAGCCGATATTTCCAACAACGAATCAGATGCTTTTTTGAAGACGTTTTTCGAAATTATTACAGAAACTCTTGCTAAAGACGAAGTTGTCAAGATTAAAGACTTTGGAACATTCAAACTCACTCCCATTCAAGCTCGCGAAAGTGTAGATGTAAATACCAGCGAAAAGATAGAGATTCCCGCTCATAACCGGTTAAGTTTTTCGCCGGCAACTGCTTTGAAAGAATTGGTGAATAAACCGTTTTCTCATTTTGAAACCATCTTGTTGAACGAGGGAGTTACTTTTGAAGGAGTAGAAGAAGAAATTGCTGTAACCGAAGAAAATAAGGATATTGAAACGCTGACTGAGCAAATTGTCGAGTCGGCCGAAATAATAATTCCTGTCGAAGAACCCGAAACAACTATTGAGGAAACTGAAGACGCTTCAACTGAAATACCTGCATTGGAGCTAGATTCTTATCGCGAAGTATTTCATTCAGATAAAACACTTTACACCAAACCTGAAAGACGAACCAAAATCCCCTCGGTGTGGATACCTGTTTTGGGAGGTGTTGCCATTGCGTTGGCAAGTCTTTTTTTTTTCGTGCAATGGCAAACTCGAAAAAGACCGATAATAATCGCTGAAAAGCAGCCAGTTGTTGAAAAAGTTCCTCAGAAAATCATTTCGATGGAAAAAAGTGAGCCGGAAAGAAAAGAACTGGAAACAGTTGTTTTATCGGATGGAAAAACGTTGCGTATTCTCGCAGAAGAAAAGTTCGGCAATCGCGAGTTCTGGATATATATTTATTTGAAGAACAAGAACAAAATAAAAAATCCCAACGTAGTTTCTGTGGGCACAGAGTTGATTATTCCTGCTCTATCGGAATACGATATTAACGCATCAAATCCACAATCTATTGCCAAGGCTAAAACACTGGGCGATAATGAACTGAAAAAATTTTAAGTAAAAAAGCGAGTTTTTTACTCGCTTTTATTATTCTCATAATCTGTTCTTCAGCAAATCCGGAATTTGACTTGGCTCTTTGGCTACCGGAACCCCCACTGCCTCGAAAGCCGCAATTTTTTCGGCTGCGGTGCCTGAACCACTGGAAATAATGGCTCCTGCATGACCCATTTGTTTTCCCGGAGGTGCTTGCTGTCCTGCAATGAAAGCAGCTACAGGCTTGGTAATATGCTTTCTGATATATTCGGCAGCACGTTCTTCGGCATCTCCGCCAATTTCTCCGATAAGAGCTATGGAATCTGTTTCAGGGTCGTTCTGGAACATTTCCAACAGTTCCTGATAATATAATCCTACAATTGGGTCTCCGCCAACGCCCACAGCAGTAGATTGTCCCAGACCCTTGGATGTAAGGTTATACACTACTTCGTAAGTAAGCGTTCCGCTACGACTGATTACGCCCGTTGAGCCTTTTTTGAAAATCATGGTCGGCATTATCCCTACCGAACTTTTATCGGGGGAAATTAAGCCGGGACAATTGGGCCCAATAAGATTGGCACCTTTCAGTTTAATGTAGCGATAAGCCTCAACCACATCAAGAGTAGGAACACCTTCTGTAATACAAATAATAAGCTTTACTCCGGCATCGGCTGCTTCCATCATAGCGTCTTTGGCAAACGGAGCCGGAACAAAAATTACCGAAGTGTTGGCTTCTGTTTCTTGTACGGCATCGCGTACGGTATTAAAGACAGGAATTCCTTCCACCATTTCTCCGGCTTTACCGGGTGATGTTCCGCCAACAATATTTGTACCGTAAGCTTTCATCTTTGCCGTGTGAAATCCTCCGTCGCGCCCGGTAATTCCCTGAACGATTAATCGTGTATTTTTATCTATTAGAATACTCATATTTTAGACTGTTTGACTGTTAGACATTAGATTTTTAGATTATCTCGCCAATTCAACGGCTTTTTTACCGGCTTCGCCCATTGTTTCTGCCAGATGGAATTTAGAACCTTTCAACAATTCACGGCCTTCCTTCTCGTTTGTTCCTGTCAAGCGGATCACAATAGGAATATCGGTTTGTATTTGGTGGAAAGCTTCCAACAGTCCTCTTGCCACATCGTCACAGCGAGTTATTCCACCAAAAATATTGATGAGTACTACTTTCACATTCTTGTCACTCAGTAAGAGTTTCATCGCTTCAATTACTTTGGTGGGATTCGAGCTTCCACCGATATCGAGGAAATTGGCCGGTTCTCCACCGTACAACTTTATCATGTCCATGGTTGCCATTGCTAACCCTGCTCCATTTACCATACATCCGATTTCTCCACCAAGGTGAACATAGCTAAATCCTTTGCTTTTAGCGTTTAGTTCTTTCTTTTCTTCTTCAGTGGGTTCGTTCAGCGAACTAATTTTAGGATGACGAAACAAAGCGTTATCGTCAAAAGTCATTTTCGCGTCGATTGCCTTTATCTCTCCCTCTTCTGTAAGTACCAGTGGATTGATTTCTGCCAGTGATGCGTCGGTATCGATAAAAAGTTTATATAGTTTTTGGAAAATCGTTGCCGCTTCACGAACCAGTTTTATGTCGTCGAAAAGTTTGAAAGCTGCTTCACGAGCCAGATAGTCAGGTACTCCGATAAGGGGATCGATAACTATTTTATGAATTTTTTCGGGGGTAGTGTGCGCTACTTCTTCAATGTCCATTCCGCCTTCGCGGCTCAACATCAGGATGGTAGATTTTGATTTTCTGTCAATGACATAGCTTACATAATATTCCGAAGCGATGTTTACGGCTTTGCCGACAAGTACTCTGTCAACAATAAATCCCTTTATATCCATCCACAAAATGCTGGCAACGTGTTGGCGAAGTTCTATTTCGTCTTTGGCGAGTTTCACACCACCCGCTTTTCCACGTCCTCCTGTATGAACCTGTGCTTTAACCACCACTAACGGGGCATCCAATTCTTTATATGCCCGCACTGCATCTTCCACGTTACGACAGATATATGCTTTATCAACCGGTAATCCGTATGATGCTAATAATTCTCTTGCCTGATATTCATGAATTTTCATGGGCTTTTCAAATTTTATTTAGTATTGAATTAATAATTTCGTAAAAGTAGGGATTTTTTCTGATTAAAGAAAAATTAAGTGGATTTTTTACCTTAAATGTAGAAAAAAGAATCTATTTGCCATAATTGCTTTTTTATCAGAAAGATAAATGCTTTTAATATCATATTATATTAAAGTTTTAACTTTATTACCTCACTTCCCGCAAGTAAAAAAGCACCTGTGCCATAAACTTCCCAGCTGTTTTCATCAAAGTTCTTTCTTGGATCAGCTCCAATAGGTTGTACCCATCCCACTCTTCCCTCATCGTTTACACATTTATTTAAGCTAATCCATGCTTTCTTTACGGATGGCAGATACGTTTTCCTGTCCAGCAACTTATTGTTTATTCCCCAGGCCAGAGCATAACAAAAGAATCCTGACCCACTTACTTCACCTCCCGGATAAGATGCAGGGTCAAGTAAACTTGCCCGCCATAATCCATCCTCCTGTTGTAACCCTACTACCCTTGATGACATTTCTTTAAACAGCTCTTCATAGAATCGGCGTGTAGGGTAGTTTTTGGGTAATTCTTGAAGTATGCGGACAAGTCCTCCCATTACCCATCCATTACCCCGGGACCAAAATATTTTCTGTCCATTAGCTTCCTTGCGGCCCGAACCATCCGGCTTAATCACGTAGTTCAGATCGCGGGCAAACAGGTGTTCGTCTTTGTTATACAGCAGATCATAACATTCTTTGAAGTAGGTGTCATTAATTTCAAGCAATGATTTGTTATTGGTCTCCATGCCAAATTTTACCAAAGTGGGTGGAGCCATAAAGAGTGCATCGCACCACCAGTATTTTACAATCTCTATTTCTCCTCTTTTGGGATAAGGCCTGCTCGTGTAAATCTTCAATGTATCCAGAGTAGGTTGTATCATTTCAGGCATTTTTTCGTGACGGTACATGTCGAGATACATCTGGCTGATGACTATATCATCCGCATGATACCAGCGTCTGTACGGTGTCCAGTTTACAGAATTTCCCATATCCAGCATGGCTTGGTAAATTCCATTGGCTTTTGTGGTTTCCCAGGCGGCGTACACACCCGCGTAAAAGGCTCCGTTAGTCCAGTCCCGTGGTTCGTGTTTTGGATGATTTAATTGCCAGTTGGCAGTTTTGATCATGGTTGTTTTTATGTACCTTTTGTCGAATACTTTCTCTGTTACATTTTGAGCATTTACCGATAAAATAAACAACAGCAGTAACAACGTAATTAACTTTCTGTTCATGATGCGAATTTGTTATGTTTTGACTTTTTGAGTTAAATTTTTTTATGTCTTATCAATAATGAGTGTGAACTACAAATATACATATTTTAATTTATTCAGGATGAAAGTCAGAATACTTTTCACAACTAGGTTACAAGTGTTTTTAGATACCCTATTTTAGGTATTTCAAAATACAAAAATCCTTATTTTATGGGATTGTCCGCATCCTGATTTTGAAGTTTCTTTGCATCTCAATTAAACCACATATATCCAAATTATTAATGATTAAAAAAATACTTCTTTTATTTACGTGCCTGTTTACGGGCTTTTTTATTGTTCTTTCTCAACAAAATATCATATTTAACGGGACGGTGACTGATGAGGATAACGAAAAACTTATTGGGGCTACTGTTTATTTTGAGGAATTGGGAATTGGTGATGAAACCGATCTATCAGGTAATTTTCATATTAATAACATTCCGAGCGGAATGCATACGGTGACAGTAAGCTACGTGGGTTATCAATCTGCCACCAGAGAGATAAGTTTTCAAGAGAGCAAAAAGGCCGAGCAACAAGATTTTTGTTTGCAGCAAGACGGTAAGGTATTGCTCGAAGTGGAAGTTTTTGGTAGGCGGCGTGAACGCCCAGAAAAGATGGAAGCGCTTACACGCATTCCGCTTCGGTTGGATGAGCAAGTGCAAAGTGTATCGGTAGTTTCACAAAAGATGATTGCTGAACAGGGTGCAATGACATTGAACGATGCTGTTAGAAATGCACCCGGATTAGGTACTTTCGCTACTTATGGAAACACATCTGAAAGTATCACATCTCGCGGATACCGAGGTATCCCTGTAGTAAAGAATGGTGTACGTGTACATTCTGATTTTCGAGGGCAAGGGTTTCTTTCAGATATGCAGGGTGTTGAAACAATTCAAGTACTGAGGGGTTCTGCAGCAATAGCGCAGGGTGTTGGAAATGATGTGGGTTCTGGTGGAGGCGTAGTAAATATTGCCACCAAAACACCAAAATTTATTAACAATGGAAATATAGGAATTCGTGTAGGAAGTTGGGGACAGTTTCGGCCTACCTTTGATATTCAGCGTGTGTTGGATGTGAAAAATAAAACTGCATTTCGAATAAATGGTACATATGAGCGGGCTGATAATTACCGCGTTCACGTGTCAAAAGACCGGTTTTATGTGAATCCGTCGTTTGCCTGGCAGCCGGATCATAAAACGAAAATTGTACTTGAAATGGACTATATGCATGATTCTCGTACACCTGACCAGGGAACGGTAAATTTAAGCGCCGACAGTGTAAATAATATTTACAAAATGCCAGATGATCGTTTTCTGGGTTTTACAACTGACCGTCAGATAAACAATACGTTAACTTACATGGCACATCTTACGCGCGAATTAGGCAACGGGTATAGTGTCAGGATGGCATATGCCGGAGCCGGTTTGGATGTGAGGAGTGTAAGAGCGCACGTTTCACCTCTTGCCGGTGGTTCATCGAAGACCGGTGAGTACAATCTTCGTTCACGCAGATACAGCGGAAGCCGGCGAAACGATAAAAATGGTGTTTTTCAATTGGATTTAATAGGAAAAGATATCTATACCGGATCTGTAAAACATACGTTCAACGTGGGATTCGATTATAGATGGATTGATGTTGAAACAGTAAATACTAATTCCGTAGTCGTTGATACCATTAATGTGCTGCAAGCCATTTCCAATATCGCTCCCAACACAAGACTTACGGATGGCGATCCTGTTATTTCACAAGAATATGCCTACGGCCTGTTGCTACAGGAAGTAATGACTTTTAATCGTTACCTGAAGATTTCGCTCGGATTGCGATACAGTCAGGTAAGCGGAATAAGTAACAATGTAGTTTCGTCTACCGGTGGCGATGTTTGGGACCCGTTATTCGGAATCATTGTTACGCCATTCAATAACTTCAATGTTTTTGCATCCTATACTACAACTACTTCATTAAGAGGAGCCGGTAATTTACTCGAAGATAAGATTACATCTGTTGGACCAACGCGTGAAAAACAGTTTGAAACCGGATTCAAAAGTGAGTGGTTCAATAACCGGCTTAGGTTTAACGCTACCTATTTTCATATCAAAAACAACAATCTTACTTACGCCACGTTAGACGAAGGCGGAAACAATACCGGCTACTATATGAAAGCCGGAAATCTGAAAAGGGAAGGACTGGAACTGGAGCTGACCGGTAAGTTGCTGAAAAACATGGATGTGGTAGTGGGTTACTCCTATTTAGACGCATCGTATCACGACAGTCCGTATTATCACGAGGGTTCATCTCCGATGAATACAGCTAATCACACCGCTAATGGATGGCTAAATTACACGATTTTTGAAGGACTCTTCCGTAATTTATCATTCGGTTTGGGTACGTATTTCGTGGGAGAACGCCCATTCGCCGAGTACACATACCGTGTATTACCCGGTCATAATGTACAGGCAAATACACCGCCTTTCATGGCAAAACCTTATACGACGCTCAATTTTCAGATCGGTTATAGATACAGAAGTTATCAGATCCGGGCATTTATGAATAACCTGTTAAATTCTACCGGATATACGGCCTATTACCGCGGCGGCTATCTGAATCCTACCGATCCCAGAAACTTTGCGGTAACAGTTAATTATCAGTTTTGATATCAGACGCATAGCTGTTCATTTCTACGAGATAATAAAAATTCAAATTATGGAAAGACAAAATAAAAATACAAGTATTTATAATGTAATGCGGGTGCTGCACCGCGATATCGGGTTTTTAACTATTGGGCTGACAATTGTTTATGCGCTTAGCGGTGCGTTGCTTATTTATCGTAATACCGATTTTATGAAGGTGGAACGAATAGAGGAACGTCAATTAGAAATTAACCTGACTGGAAATGATTTGGGTGCAGAACTTCGGATACGAAATTTTAGAGTGGAACGAGAGGAAGGGGAGATGATTTATTTTAAAGAAGGTTCTTATGATGTATCTACCGGGAAATCGATCATAACTCGAAAAGTCTACATTCCTCCGTTAGATAAGTTAGTAGATCTACACAAAGTTACCGGAACCAGCAGAGTGTCCATTATAGCTCTTATCTATGGGTTTATGCTCACATTTCTGGCTGTTTCGTCGTTGTTTATGTATAAGTTTGGAAGTAAGAAAAGCAAGCGTGGCTTAGTAATGATTGCAGTTAGTGTTGTGATGACGATTATGATAGTGTTGTTGGTGTGACTGTCGGTGAAACGAACCGGAAGACGTTCATCTGTTAATGTAAATCCACTTCTTCTATTGAAATAATTTTTTTCGAAATAGCGTAAATTGTTAATCCCGACTGACTCCGAATGCCTGTCTTGGTGGTTATATTCTTCCGATGTGTAACTACCGTATGAATACTGATATTAAGTGAGTCGGCGATCTCTTTGTTTGAGAAACCATTAACAAGTTTAGTAAGGACATCAAGTTCTCTTTCTGTTAGATTATCGTCGTTTGTGGTAACTTTCAGTTTGTTATTGTTACCTGCTTTTTGCAGTTTGGATAAGACTTGTTCCGTTGTATCGAAAATGGTAAATGATGAGTCTAGCAATGCCAGCGAGTGACTGTCGACGATACCCAGATTAATACCAACAATAGAAAAATGAGGATTGTTTTTACGAATTCTCTTTACATCCTTTTCCCTGTTTACCAACAGCAGTGGATTGGTAATTAATATATCTACTTTTTTTGAGTGGAGAATAGCTTCCAGATCGTCCAATGAATCTACCTTACAGATTACGCAGTCCATATCCGATTGAGAAAGTACCGTATGCAATCCTTCGTAAATTATTGGCGAGTGCACCATGATAGTAATATGTAGCTGATGCCTGCTCATGCTTTTTCTATATTATATCCAAACGGAATTAATATGGTTTCTTCAATCAATGAGTGAATATAAAGATCGTATTCCAGTTCAAATAATGAAAAAAGTAATTTGCGTCGCAAATTTAAATCATCGCTGATTGAAACGTATTTTAATAACAGGTTCTTTATGTCCTTAATTTTGAGTTCTATATCGGTATGATGTTCACTATACTCCTTAGCCGAATACAGGTCAGTTTTACTGCTTGTTTTTTTATTTATGAGTTCTATAAAGTATGGAAAAGCGACGTTATCTTCGTAGTCGAGATGATCTATTACTTCTGCAAAATACTCATAAAAAAACTTCTCGAGCAGTTTTAATTCTTTTTCCGGATGGTTCTCCTGCAGTTGTTTGATATATGAACTTATTTGCGGGTATTTATCTTCGCGGTAGTAATCGTGGCTGTTTCTTAAGAACTCAATGGTTTGTCGTAAATCGTCAACGGAATCAATTGGATTTTCCACGGGCCTGAATCCGTTATAGAGATTAGCAATAGATATGAAAAGCTTTTCACTGACTCCTTCAATATTACAGAGTTGGCTAACAGTAAGATCTCCCACTCGGAAATCAATATTGAAATGTTGCATCATCAGTAAAAGTGATGGGTTTTCTTCGATTAAATCGAACAACTTCATACCTGTTTTTACATATGTCCGGCAAAACTGATACATAAAATTGAGTTTAAAATACAAAGATAAGCATTTTGTTTAGAATTGTTCTAATTAAGCAATCGTCTGTTATGAAATTAATAAATAAGAATCTCTCGTATTCTTGTTTTTTATGGTTATTTTTGTCAGTCGAAAGAAATAGAACTTATGCAAGATTTTAACACGCTTCTGATTAATCGAAGAAGTTACAGGAAATATTTAGACGAACCATTATCGGGAGATGCAGTTCAGCTCATTCTGGAGGCCGCTTTGCTTTCGCCTACCTCCAAAAACAAACATTCCTGGGAATTTGTGGTAGTGGAAGATAAGGAAACACTGACTAAGCTTTCTAATTGCAAGTCGCACAGCGCTACTTTTGTTGCAGATGCGGCATTAGCGATTGTAGTTCTCGGAAATCCGCTTGAAACGGACGCATGGATAGAAGATGCCTCTATTGCTGCTATCAATATGCAGTTACAGGCTGAGGAATTGGGAATCGGAAGTTGCTGGGTTCAGGTCAGAAACCGAGAATTTTCAGAAACCATTACTTCGGGAGAATATATTAACGATTTACTTGATATTCCGATGCCGATGGAGGTGCTTTGCATTATTCCTTTCGGGAATAAAGAAAAACCCCGATCACCCAATAATGTAGATAATTTATTGTGGGAAAAGGTACACATAGGAAAATACAAATTCGCACAAGATCAATAATTATGGCAGCTATTGACAAACGTTCCGATAAAATGGCATGGGGAATGACTTTACTTGCCTTCGGAGTTCTTATTTTATTGGATAAAACTGGTATAACCGATAATCTCCCTTTCACAGATTTCATACAGAGTATCGGGACTTATTTTCTGGTTGCAGGCATAATTTTTCTGATTTACAGAATGGAGAAAACATTGGGCTTGCTTTTCACGGTAATCGGATTGATTATTCATTCCGATGTGTTTTTTGGATGGATGAAAGATTACAGGAATCTATTGTTGCCGGTTGCACTACTGGTGATTGGCTTGATTCTTATTCTATCGAATCGAAGGAGATAAAATTCAACAATCTATCATCCGACACCTATCACTCAGCAATTTAAAATATGAGCGCAATAAATTACGATCTTACCAAAATTAAATCATTCATTTTTGATGTAGACGGAGTTTTGTCACGTCAAACCGTATCACTTGCCGAAGATGGCCAACCCCTGCGATCAACAAACGTTAGAGACGGTTATGCCATTCATTATGCCCTAAAGTCCGGATTAGATGTGGCAGTTATAACCGGTGGCCGATCTGAAACTGTTCGTCATCGCCTGGAGTCACTGGGAATGAAATATATTTATTTGAAATCGTACGATAAGACCCGGCAGCTGAAAGAATATATGGATGAAACCGGTTTTAAAGCGGAAGAAATAATGTATGTTGGCGACGACATCATCGATTATTTGGTAATGCAGCAAGTGGGTTTACCTGTTGCACCGGCCGATGCCTGTCAGGAAATAAAAGACTTATCCGTTTATATTTCTCCGGTCAAGGGTGGGGAAGGGGTTGCACGCGATGTAATTGAACAGGTAATGAAAGTTCAGGGCAAATGGATGATGAACGATGCATTTTATTGGTAAACGGTAATTATTTTTCAAAGTTATATTTCGATCTTTTTTGTATAAATTCAGTTTTTGATTCGAGTTTATTAATGAAAATTATACTTTTTTGTTACGAAAAAATGAAGTTCAGTTATAATCTGATTCTTTATAGGAGTAGTTCTAAATAAGTTATGTGTAAAATTTAACGGATAAAAGTTGAAAATCTTTGAAACATACATTAATTTTGCGAAACCAACAAAAACCACACAAATAGAAAAATGGCAAAAGTACAAGGTTATGTAGTTGTTAATACGCAACGTTGCAAAGGTTGCAATCTTTGCGTTGTGTCATGTCCAACGGACGTGCTTGAATTGCAGCCGCGAGAAGTAAATGATCGTGGCTATCATTACGTTTATATGAAAACTCCCGAAGAGTGCATCGGTTGCTTCAATTGCGGAACCGTTTGTCCCGAAGGATGTCTGACCGTTTACCGTAAACGGATAGACAAATAAACGTTATGATTCTTAAGTCTTATACTAAGTAGAAAATCAAAAAACTGAATTTTAAATTATGACAGAAGACGTAACATTGATGAAGGGAAACGAAGCTGTCGCCTACGCGGCAATCCGTTACGGTGTAGACGGATACTTCGGATATCCCATTACCCCACAATCCGAGATTATTGAAACACTTATGGAAGCCGCCCCATGGAAAACAACAGGAATGGTGGTGCTCCAGGCAGAAAGTGAGGTCGCAGCCATTAACATGGTTTACGGCGGCGCTGCCTGCGGAAAATATTCCATGACCACATCATCGAGTCCGGGCGTGAGCCTTAAGCAGGAAGGTATATCTTATCTTGCCGGTGCAGAACTGCCTTGTCTTATTGTAAATGTACAGCGCGGTGGTCCCGGATTGGGAACCATCCAACCTTCACAAGCAGATTATTTCCAAACTGTAAAGGGTGGGGGACACGGCGATTACAGATTGATTACACTGGCTCCAAATTCCGTTCAGGAAATGGCCGATTTTGTATCGTTGGGGTTCGATCTGGCTTTTAAATACCGCAATCCGGCTATGATTCTTACCGATGGTGTGATCGGACAAATGATGGAAAAAGTAAAACTTCCCGAATATAAACGCCGCCGTACCGAACAGGAAATACGTGAACAATGTCCCTGGGCTACTCTTGGAAAACCGAAAGACAGGGAACCAAACATAATAACATCGCTGGAGCTTGATGCAGCGCTTATGGAAAAAAACAACGAGCGTTTTCAGGCAAAATACAGAGTAATTGAGCAGAAAGAAGTTCTTTTCGAAGAAACCCAATGTGAAGATGCCGAATATTTGCTGGTAGCTTTTGGTTCTGCTGCCCGTATTTGTCTTAAAACCGTCGATTTGGCAAGACAAGAAGGCATAAAAGTCGGACTGCTTCGTCCTATCACATTATGGCCTTTCCCAACCAAAATTCTCAATCACTATGCCGATAAAGTGAAAGGTATGCTAACCGTTGAACTCAACGCCGGACAAATGGTGGAGGATGTTCGACTGGCTGTAAACGGGAAAGTCCCGGTAGAACATTATGGGCGTTTGGGTGGAATTGTTCCTACCCCAGACGGAGTACTTGAAGCATTAAAAGAAAAAATCGTAAAATAAATTAACTATCGTGAGCCCTAAATTACAACAACTATTTTCGATGCTGTTTTTGCTTTTCTTTTTAGCAACAATAGTAGTTTATTTCGTGTCGGATAAAAACATGAAACTTACCTGGATTACCGGGGCTTGCGCCGTTGTTTGTTATTTTTTATACAGATTCTCAAGAAGATAAAATTATGGATATAAGCAGTATAGTTAGCCCCGAAAATCTGGTTTACGCCAAACCGGAAATTATGAACGACAACCACATGCACTATTGTCCGGGTTGTTCGCACGGCGTTGTTCACAAGGTAATTGCCGAAGTTATTAAAGAACTTGACATTCAGGAGATAACCATCGGAATTGCACCGGTAGGATGTGCCGTTTTCGCATACAAATATCTCGATATAGACTGGCAGGAAGCCGCTCATGGCCGTGCTCCCGCTTTAGCAACTGCCGCGAAACGATTGAACCCCGACAAAATGGTATTCACTTATCAGGGTGACGGCGACTTAGCAGCCATCGGAACAGCTGAAACCATTCACGCTGCAAATCGTGGAGAAAATATCGCTATCATATTTATTAACAATGGGATTTACGGAATGACCGGCGGACAAATGGCGCCTACAACTCTCAGCAAAATGGTAACATCTACCAGCCCTGATGGACGTGATGTACAGACTATGGGAGGCCCGCTTAAAATTCTGGATATGCTGGCATTGCTCGATGGTGTTTGTCTGGCGACACGCGTAAGCGTTCACACTGCAGCAGCAGTTAAGAAAACCAAACGAATGATAAAACTGGCATTCGAAAATGCAATGGCAGGTAAAGGAACTTCTATTGTTGAGGTAGTATCGACCTGTAACTCAGGCTGGAAAATGACTCCTGCTGCTTCAAACGATTGGATGGTGGAGAATATGTTCCCCGTATTTCCGATTGGAGACCTTAAAAATATCTAGGTTGTAAGTTTACAGTTTTCAATAATCAGTTTTTTGGGAACTCATAGCTCACAACCTGTCTGCCTACAGGCAGGTTCAAAACTCATAACTAATAAAGAATATGTTACAAGAAATCGTTATTTCAGGATTTGGCGGCCAGGGAGTTTTATCAATGGGTAAAATTCTTGCCTTTTCCGGTATTATGGAAGACAAAGAAGTATCGTGGTTTCCGGCATACGGACCCGAACAGCGCGGTGGAACTGCCAATGTTACCGTTATCATTAGCGATAAGCCTATCAGTTCGCCGGTAGTAAACCAGTATGATGTGGCTATCGTATTGAATCAGCCGTCGCTCGATAAGTTTGAAGAAAAAGTGAAACCCGGAGGAGCGCTTATTTATGATGATTACGGTATTCGTCATAAAGTTCAGCGCAAAGATATCAACGTGTACAAAATTAAGGCGATGGATGAGTCCATGAAAATGAACAACACCAAAGTATTCAATATGATCGTGTTGGGTGGATTATTGAAAATATCGCCTATGGTGCAGTTGGAAAATGTTATGGAAGGGTTGAAGCAAACACTTCCCGAACGCCACCATAAACTTTTGCCAATGAATGAACAGGCCATTGCTAAAGGAATGGATATCATTCAACTGGAGCAGAAAGCAGAATGATTTGAAAATAATTACCGAAAGATTGTTCGGTCAGGAGCCGGTTTGATTCTTTTTGTCAGACCGGCTTCGCGATTTATTACGAGACGGTTTTTGCGTTACTTTACCATCTGTTGTTTTTGAAGTTCTCTTTTTACCAAAACTTTTTTTGGGCTTGCCGGAATGTTTTCTACTTTCTTTTCTTGATTTTTCAGGATCGTATTCGGGAACTTCACCCAGTTCCGAAGGAACCGGTATTTTGTAGATACTCTTTTGCAAAAACTTTTCTATTTTTGAAAAGCGGAATTGTTCATCAGGTGATACAAATGTGATAGCCATTCCCGAATCACCTGCACGTGCCGTACGCCCAATACGGTGCACATAGTCTTCAACATCGTAGGGTACATCAAAGTTGATGATAAGTGAAATGTCATCAATATCGATACCGCGTGCAACAATATCTGTTGCTACGAGAATGTCCACTCTTTCGTTGCGAAACTCGTGCATTACGCTGTTACGTTCCGATTGTTCCAGATCGGAGTGCATAGCATCGGCAGATAATCCCATCCGACGCAGTGTCTTGGCAATTTCCTTCACCTTTTGCTTTTTCCCCGAAAAGAGAATCACCTTATTGGGTTTTTTGTCGGAAAATAATTGTTTTACTATTTCAATCTTCTGAGGTTCGTAACAAATGTAAGCCGACTGCAAAATAGCTTCGGGTGGGCGGGCAATGGCGATGGTGATTTCTTGAGGATCACGTAAAATGGTTTTTGCCAGCTGCTGGATTTTTGGTGGCATTGTGGCCGAAAACATAATCGTCTGCCTATTCTTAGGAAGAAGTTTTTCGATTTTCATTATATCATCGTAAAAACCCATGTCAAGCATTCGATCTGCTTCGTCCAAAATGAAGTATTTCACACCCGAAAAATCGATTTTATATAAATTTATATGAGATAGAAGCCTGCCGGGAGTAGCAATTACCACATCGGCACCACTAATTAAACCTTTTTTTTGAATATCCCACACATCACCGTCGTTACCACCATAAACAGCTACAGACGAAAATGGAGTGAAGTACGAAAAACCTTCCATCTGTTGGTCTATTTGTTGAGCCAGCTCTCTTGTTGGTGCCATTATGATGGCGTTAATTTTATGTTCTTCGTGAGGTTCGGTTTGCAGGTTATTAATTAAAGGCAGCAGAAAAGCCGCGGTTTTACCTGTTCCCGTCTGTGCACAAGCGATAACATCTTTTTTCTGGATAATAACGGGTATGGCCTGCTCCTGAACGGGCGTGGTTTCTTTAAAGTTCATGGCTTGAAGACCATCAAGAAGAGTATCGCACAGTGGAAGTTCGGTAAATAACATTTCGATTTTTAAAATTTCAACAAAGATAGTGTTTATTTTCTGTTTTGTTATCCTTGATCGTTACTCAGTAAAATAAATTTCAGCAGAACCTTTTTTGTTTTCGAAAATAATTATACCTTTGCACTCGCTTTTAAACAAAAAGCAAGGAGAGATGGCAGAGTGGTCGATTGCGGCGGTCTTGAAAACCGTTGAAGTGAGAGCTTCCGGGGGTTCGAATCCC
>DCEG01000110.1:21062-23815 GCA_002316835.1 Bacteroidales bacterium UBA1035
CCTCTCTCTCCGCTATAAACATAGAAAGGCCTACGTTTATGCAAATTACGCACAGTTAGCGTTATTTCGTGCGTTTTTTATTCCGGTTGAATTATGCTTAGTAATTATTTTCCACGCTCAATCTGAAATAAAGAAGTGCAACTAAGTTAAGTCATACCAGTTCAATGAGTTTGTGCTTTTATATTTTTATTTAGGACTAGTCAATAATAACCTTAAACAGGAATTTTCTCTTTCGCTCTCACGTATTCAGTAGCGCTGAGTGCTGCGATGGTACCATCACTTACGGCGGTTGTTACCTGACGGTAGCGTTTGGCAACGCAGTCGCCGGCAGCAAAAACACCGGAAATATTGGTTTTCATTGCGGAATCCACGATAAATTCGTCTCTTTCGTTTATATCAATTATTCCTTTAAATGCGGCGGTGTTGGGCTTGTATCCAATGAAAACAAAAACGCCATCGGTTTCCAATTCTGAAATCTGTTTTGTCTTCAGGTCTTCTAATTGAACTTTCTCCAACGTTCCGTTACCGATATATGCACGTAGCTCCGATTCCATAACAAAACTGATCTTCGGATTTTTCTTCGCTTCTTCCACTGCATGAGCAAATGCCTGAAAATGATCAAATTGATGCACGATGGTTACCTGCGAAGCAAAGTTGGTAAGCGTTATAGCTTCTTCCAAAGCAGAGTTTCCGCCACCTACGACTATCAGTCGTTTGTCTTGAAAGAAATCGGCATCGCAGGTAGCGCAATACGAAATTCCACGGCCTTCGAATTCCTTTTCTCCGGGAATATCCAACGAACGCGGTTTTCCACCGGGAGCAAGTATCACCGATTTTGCACGAAAAATTCTTCCATCTTCCAGTTCCACTTCCTTTACATCACCCGATAACTGATAACGTACGATTTTAACATTTGCCCTGATAGTCGAACCAAAGCTCTTGGCCTGCTTTCGCATAATGTCCACCAATTCGTAGCCTTTTATCGTTTCTACACCGGGATAATTGGCAATTTCGTTCGTCAACACCATTTGTCCGCCTGTAACGCCTTCGCTTAAAATCAATGTATCCAGTTTTCCACGCGATGCATAAATTCCGGCGGATAATCCGGCTGCTCCGGCGCCCAAAATCATTACATCATATATTTTTTCCATAGTTTTTTCTTTAAAACGAAGACCAATCCTACAGGGGATTGATCTTCATGAAATTAACACTAAAAAAATTAAATATCAAGATAGAAACTGATCAAGATTCGATGTGATTTGCTGCATATTTTGAATGCTGGTGGTTGCTTTTGCCACTTTTCCGTTTTTATAATACATGGTGAAAGGAAGTCCCATAAATCCGCCACATTCGGGAGCGTTTCTGATAACACCCGCCTCGGGACTGTCGAAAGCCATGGAATAGAATTTTACCTCGGGCCGTTCTTCTTCCAGTTCTTCCATTATTTCATAAACCGGAATACACATCGGGCCCATGCGACCGCAACACACCATTACATTTTCGTTTTCATTAATAATTTTCTGCAGTTCAGCAGCCGTTTCAATTTCGTGAATGTTTGTTCTTAAATGCTTCATAATTACAGCTTGTTTTATTGTTATTTTCTGATTGCAAAGTTACTGTACAATCAAGTCGAGAACTAAGAATCACGATTGACATACTCCATAAAGAACTATGAGTTTTTTCAGTTTTTGAACTGACAAATGTTAGTTTTCTAAAAAGTTGTATCTTTGAAAAGAAAAAGTAAAACGAATGAACCAATTTCCGACAGGTGATATTGACAATTGCGAAAAAATGGTGGCTTGTTTTCGCGATTTGAAACCCGAAGAGCTCACACTCATCAGTTCCGGGAAAACTGAGCTTACCTATTTTGCAGGAGAAATTCTGTTTAAACAGGGCGCTTTTTCCACCCACGTTTTGCTGGTAATGGACGGATTAGTGAAGGTTTACCTGCAAACGGGGCGCGATAAACAATTGAACCTGCAGTTGGCAAAATCGGGAGATTTTCTGGCATTTGCATCGGTTTTCGGTGAAACCGTTCACACCACATCGGCTATGGCATTGACAGATGCGCAAGTTTGCATGATCGATAAGGAAAGTATGCGCAAACTGTTGATGAATAACGCCGAATTTGCCATGCGCATCACGTCTCGTAATTTTCGGAATGAGCGTCAATTGCTGACTATTATCGGCAATATTACGTATAAGCAAATGCGCGGCAAGCTGGCATCAGCACTGTTGTATCTAAGTAGTGATGATTTTTTGGGGCAGGATGTTTTTCCTCACTTGTCACGACAGGATATTGCCAATTTTGCTTCTATAGCCACAGAAAGTACCATCAAGTTTCTGAAAGAGTTTGAGCGGGACGAGATTATCAAACTCGATGGAAAAGATATTCAAATCCTTAACCGATCTGAATTAGAGAAGATTGAGCGATTAGGATAACCCTCACTCAACCTTTCTTTTTTTAAAATTTACCGCGCTTGATAAACACTTCAAGCAGCTCGCTTTTCCATTATATCCCTCACATCTGCCAACTCAAGTAGCTTTATAGGCCCTCTATAGCAGTCGATTAAAAGCATGATGCACGCAATTACAGTTAAATAAGCAATTGATCCCGGAAAAATCACTTCAAGGATAATCATCCCGGAAATAATAAATCTCAATTCAATGGGGCGCGGCATATTCGGTGTCATGCAATGGGGAACGAGATACACCTATTTTGCGATTGACAACTACTGCTGTTGCGTTAATAA
>DCEG01000075.1:0-8557 GCA_002316835.1 Bacteroidales bacterium UBA1035
CAGTCCGAAATGGCTGAAGCGCGTGGGAAACAGCAGGAATTACAGAAAACGCTTCAGGATAAACAGCAGCAAGCCCGAAAATTAGATGCTCAGATCGAAAAACTGATTGCCGAAGAAGTTGCCCGTGTGGAGCGTGAAGCCGAAGCGCGCCGTTTGGCAGCAGAAGCCGATAGAAAACGAAAAGCGGAAGAAGATGCTGCAAGGGCTCGTCGTGAGGCTGAAGCCAAAAGAAAAACCGAAGAACTCGCCCGAAAAGAATCCGATAAAAAAGAAGCAGTTTCAAAGCCTGCCGAACCAACTCCAAAACAGCCCGAACCCAGAATAGAATCGGCTACCGCTGCCGATGAAACGTTCAACCTATCTAAAAACTTCGTATCAAACCGAGGAAACCTGCCTATGCCTGTTACCGGCACAGCTTCTATTGTCGGAAATTTCGGTCAGCGCAGACACAGCGAGTGGAATGTCACTACAAACAGCAACGGCATTGATATTCAGGCGCAGCAAGGTGCCAATATTCGTTCTGTGTTTGATGGTGAAGTTTCGAAAGTGTTCTCCGTTCCCGGATACAATACGTGCGTGATAGTGCGACACGGAGATTACTATACGTTCTACGGCAACATTTACGACCTTTTTGTAAAATCGGGTGATAAAATAAAAGCCGGCCAATCGCTCGGGCGAATTTATACCGACCCTGATACCGGAGTGGCAACGATGCATTTTCAGTTGTGGCAAAAAACAACCAAATTGAATCCGGCGCCGTGGTTGAAGAGGTGATAAAGCGACATTATTCTTAAATCCTGTACAGACGCGATTAATCGCGTCTCTGCAAAACTCGAAATATTATGAATATCAAACTCAGACTTATCGTGATGAACTTTCTCCAGTACGCTATTTGGGGAGCGTGGCTAATTTCGTTGGGGGCTTATCTTGGCGGAGGATTAAAGTTTTCCGGCGTACAAATCGGAAGTTTTTTTGCCACGATGGGGATTGCGTCGCTTTTTATGCCGGGAGTTATGGGCGTCATTGCCGACCGATGGATTCCGGCACAAAAGTTACTCGGTATTTGTCACCTTATTGCCGGGTTATTCCTTTTTCTTGCCGCTCCGCAAACTGAATATGCGTCATTATACACGTACGTGTTGCTGTCGGTTATGTTTTACATGCCCACCATTGCGTTGTCAAACTCTGTGGCGTACACATCATTGACTTCGTGCGGACACGAAACGGTGAAGTCGTTCCCGCCCATTCGGGTTTGGGGGACTGTGGGTTTTATCGTTTCGATGATCGCTGTTGACTTAATCCGCATAGATGGTGTTCAATTCTCTAAAACGTCGTATCAGTTATATTTTTCAGCGTTACTTTCGCTGGTGTTAGGGATTTATGCTTTCACGCTACCTAATTGTCCAGTAAACAAGGAATCCGAAAACGCCTCTTTAGTCGACAAACTGGGATTGCGTGCCTTTGCGCTTTTCAAACATAGGCAAATGGCCGTTTTTTTCCTGTTTTCCATGTGTCTGGGTATCGCATTGCAGATTACCAACGCTTTTGCCAATGATTATCTGACTAACTATTTTGGTAATATTCCGAAATTTTCCGGTACTTTCGGTGTAGAACACGCCAATATTCTTATATCGCTTTCGCAAATGTCGGAAACATTGTGTATCCTGCTTATCCCGTTCTTTTTAAGGCGATATGGTATTAAAACCGTGATGCTGATAAGCATGTTTGCCTGGGTTTTGAGATTCGGATTATTAGGTGCAGGAGATCCCGGAAATGGAGTCTGGATGCTGGTTCTTTCGATGTTGATTTACGGTGTGGCATTCGATTTTTTCAATATTTCGGGTTCGTTGTACGTTGAAAAAGTAACTCGACCTGCTATCCGGTCGAGTGCTCAGGGTGTATTTATGATTATGACCAACGGTTTTGGAGCATTTATCGGTTCGTATGCCGCAGGAAAAGTAGTAGATGTGGTGGGTTGGCCGAACTCGTGGTACGTTTTCGCCGGATATTCGCTTCTGGTGGCGTTCCTGTTCATGATTTTCTTTAAATACAAACACGACAAGATGAACGGGTGACAAAGCTCGCCTGTCGTAAAGACGCGATTAATCGCATCTCTACAAAATATTAACATGAAACTTTACATCAAAAATATGGTTTGCAATCGATGCGTAATGGTGGTGCGCAACGAAATGGAAAAATTGAATTTCGATGTGAACAGTGTTATCTTGGGAGAGGTCTCGTTAAATCAGGAGTTATCGGATGAACAAAAGAAGAAAGTGAGTGAAGCACTGGAACCATTAGGTTTCGAGTTGATTGACGACAAGAAAAGTAGGATTATCGAGAAAATAAAGAATGTTATTATCGATTTAGTTCATCATAAAGATAGTTTACTGCAAACCAATCTTTCCGATTTACTAAGTGCCGAACTAAATCACGATTACAGCTATATCTCCAACCTGTTTTCGGAAGTGGAAGGAACCACCATCGAAAAATACTTTATCGCACAAAAAATCGAAAAAGTAAAAGAATTGCTCGTTTACGATGAACTTTCGTTGAGCGAGATCGCTTATCGCCTCAATTATTCAAGTGTTGCTTACCTGAGTAATCAGTTCAAAAAAATAACTGGCCTCACACCCAGCCATTTCAAACAAATTAAAGAAGTAAAAAGACAACCGCTCGACGAAGTATAAATCTTACAAATCTATTCCAAAAAACCGTAACAACTTCACGAACATTTGTGGTTAATTTTGCATTGTAACTAAAAGATGCAATTATGCCAACAAATAACAATCCCTCCATACAAAAGAACTTTCCCGTTTTGCAAATGACGTGCGCCGGATGCGCGGCAGGCGTTGAAAACAAAATAAAATCGCTTGAAGGCGTAAATAATGCGGCGGTGAATTTTGCCGCGGCAACCGCATGGGTGGACTTCGATTCCGATAAAATTGATGCAACTGCTATTCAGAAAGCGGTGCAATCTATCGGATACGATTTGGTGCTGGAAGAGGAAAATCAACAGGATGTAGTAGATGAAATTCATCGGAACAAGTATAAACAGCTGAAAAGACGAACTGTTTGGGCGCTGATACTGTCTCTTCCCGTGATGATTATCGGGATGTTTTTTATGAATATGCCTTACGCCAATCTCATTATGTGGGCGTTTGCAACTCCCGTTGTGCTTTGGCTGGGCAGAGACTTTTTCATTAACGCGCGGAAGCAGGGCATACACCGCGCGGCCAATATGGACACGCTGGTGGCGTTGAGTACCGGAACGGCTTATGTTTTCAGCCTTTTTAATATGCTGTTTCCTGAATTCTGGGAGAGCAAAGGACTCCAGGCGCACGTTTATTTTGAAGCCGCTGCGGTAATCATCGCTTTTATTTTGCTGGGGCGGCTGCTGGAAGAAAAAGCCAAAGGCAGTACCTCGTCGGCATTGAAAAAGCTGATGGGATTGCAACCGAAAACGGTTACGGTAATTGAAGATGACAAACAGGTGGAAAAGCCTATCGGAGACCTTGCGGCTGGAAATATAGTGCTGGTAAAGCCGGGCGAGAAAATTGCCGTGGACGGCACGGTGATATCGGGCGATTCGTTTGTGGACGAGAGCATGTTGAGCGGCGAACCGATGGCGGTACGAAAATGGGAAGGCGAAAAAGTGTTTGCCGGAACCATCAATCAGAAAGGGAGTTTCAGGTTTCGTGCCGATAAGGTGGGCAAGGAAACGATGCTGGCACACATCATTAAAATGGTGCAGGATGCGCAAGGCAGCAAAGCGCCCGTGCAGAAACTGGTGGATAAGATTGCCGGAATTTTTGTGCCGGTTGTTATGGGGATTGCCTTTATTACGTTTATTGTCTGGCTGGTATTTGGCGGAGACAATGCGCTTACACATGCTCTGCTGGCTTTTGTAACGGTACTGGTTATTGCCTGTCCGTGTGCGCTGGGGCTGGCCACGCCAACCGCCATTATGGTGGGCGTGGGCAAGGGAGCCGAAAACGGAATACTGATAAAAGATGCCGAGAGCCTGGAACTGTTGCAGAAGGTGAACGCCGTTGTATTGGATAAAACCGGAACCATTACCGAGGGCAAACCGCAGGTTACGGATGAGTTGTGGACAGATGAATCTGCAAAACCGATATTGACGGCGCTGGAAAAACAATCGGAACATCCGCTGGCGGAAGCTGTTGTGGCGCATCTCAACAGTGAAAATACAGTTGATGTTTCGGGTTTCGAAAGCATCACCGGAAAGGGTGTGAAAGGTATTGCCGGCGGAGAAACTTACTTTGCCGGAAACAGAAAGCTGTTGACAGAAAACAATATTGCGGTATCGGATAGGTTATCTGCAAAAGCTGACGAGTGGAGCCAATCGGCAAAAACCGTTGTTTGGTTTGCCCATAGCAGTAACGCGATTGCGGTGTTGGCCATTTCCGATAAAATAAAAGAAACATCGGTTGCCGCCATCCGCCGGATGCAGGAAATGGGCATTGAAATGTATATGCTCACGGGCGATAATGAAGCCACTGCGGCCGCCATTGCGCAGCAAACCGGAATAGGACATCATAAGGCGGAAGTGTTGCCGCGGGAAAAATCGGATTTCGTGAAGCGGCTGCAACGGCAGGAGAAAATTGTTGCCATGGTGGGCGACGGCATTAACGACAGCACCGCTCTGGCACAAGCCAACGTGAGCATTGCCATGGGGCAGGGCAGTGATATTGCTATGGATGTGGCAAAAATGACCATCATCTCGTCCGATTTAACTAAGATTCCGCGGGCCATCCGCCTATCGAAACAAACCGTTCGCACCATCCGTCAGAATTTGTTTTGGGCGTTTGTTTACAACGTTATCGGCATTCCCATTGCGGCCGGAATTCTCTATCCGGTGAACGGTTTTCTGCTTAACCCGATGATTGCCGGGGCAGCCATGGCACTGAGCAGCGTAAGCGTGGTAACGAACAGTTTGCGGTTGAAGTGGAAGAAATAGACGTCAGATAAAAGAGCAAAGATTTAAAGACATAAAAAGCGTATGGTGGTTTTTATCCGCCTTGCGCTTTTAACAGATTGTAAGATTTGAAAATAAATTGTAGTTAAAGATATTCTGTTACTTTATTTTCTAAATATTTCTTCAAAGTGAGTTTGTAGATATAAAACATTAGGAGAGCATTGAAGGGGCTTTTTGAATGATAAATTGACAACGTATTTTTGTGTCCTCTTACTTAAATTATCTGATACAATTAAGTTTAAATTTCCATCAAATGCTATAAAACCTTTGTCGAATAGTTTGTCATGAATACTACAAAAGAGGATACAGTTGTCCAAATCTAATCTTTTACTTTCATCGGTGCTCCAAGGAATAATATGGCTTGCAACTAAAAGTTCCGGTTGATCAATATCACACAAAGCGCATTGATGTTGATAGTTTTGCGCTACGTATTTTTTAAGGATATCTTGATAAACTCTCGTTTTGATTTGTGAGAATCTTTCGGTTTTATTTTTTTTGGGATTGATTGGTTTTCTTTCTATAAGATTTTGAGCTTCATCTTGAAATTCAATAAAGCTTTCAATAATTTCTTTTGCGTTTGTATCAATTTGCATAAGATTTTCAAGATTATTTTTTAAAAGCCCTTTGTCATCACCTTTAATATTAAAGCTATGCAAGATTGTCATTGTTATAAAGCCACCACCTCTCGCAGGTGCAGGTAATCCAAGTATTTCTCTTTGTATCCATCTATGACTTTTTCCTTCGATTAGGTACGCTGCTAAAACTTTTGCAACAATATAGGTGTCAAATCTTTCGTTTGTCATAACTCATTAGATATAAACTGATACTAAATACAAATTTACATAAATATTCCAAAATTTGTATATTTGTGGCATAATGCAATGTGTATAATTCAAACCTCTCTTCTTAATATGGAAAAGTTCAAAAACAGACGGGTTTTAATCACTGGTGGAGCATCGGGTATCGGAAAAATCATGGGGCGACTGGCTTTGCAAAAAGGAGCTGAACTGATTATCTGGGATATTGATAAGCAGAAAATGGATGACGTGAAGGTTGAATTTTCCAATTTAGGTAAAGTGTATACGTTCCATGTTGATATTTCTGATATCGAACAGATAAAAACATCGTCACAAAGAGTGTTGAACGAAATAGGCATCGTGGATATTCTGATAAACAATGCAGGAATCATTATAGGAAAATATTTTAGCGAACATTCATCTGATGATATCAGACGAACAATGGAGATTAACGCTAATGCAGCGATGTATATCACGCAGGAGTTTCTGCCGGAGATGATAAAACAAAACTCGGGACATATCTGCAACATAGCCTCGTCGGCAGGATTAATATCGAATCCTAAAATGTCGGTTTATGCCGCCACCAAATGGGCGGTGATAGGCTGGTCGGACAGTTTGCGGATTGAGATGAAACAACAGAAACACAATATAAAAATTACCACTGTTACGCCGTATTACATCAATACCGGTATGTTTGACGGGATAAGATCGCGCGTCCCGATTTTAAAACCTGAAAAAGCTGCACGAAAAATCATCAGGGGAATTGAACGGAATAAAATATTTGTGAGTATGCCATGGAGTGTGCATCTTGTCCGCTTTATGCAGGGATTATTTCCTGTTTGGCTGTTCGATTGGTTTGTTGGCGGTGTTATGGGTATTTATGATACAATGACTCACTTTGTAGGACGCGGTAAATAACCGCTTTTAAACGATTAAGATTATGAACGATACTTCCGAAATTATTATTGAAAGCACACTGTTGAAACAACGCAAGTTTTTTGCTGAAAATCATACCCGTGATATATCATTCAGGATTGAACAGTTGAAGAAATTCAAATCGGCCATTAAAATTTTTGAAAAGAGCATAGCCGATGCGTTGTGGGCAGATTTGCATAAATCGTTTGAGGAAGCGTATATTACTGAAATAAGTATCGTGATTCAGGAAATCGATAATCATATCCGAAATTTAAAGAAATGGTCGAAACCGAGACGTGTGTTGACATCTTTGCATCTGTTGCCGTCATCGAGTAAAATAATTTACGAGCCGTTGGGTGTTTCGCTTATCGTTGCGCCGTGGAATTACCCTTTTCAATTGCTCATGAATGCTTTGGTAGGTTCTATTTCTGCCGGGAATTGCGCAGTCCTGAAACCGTCTCCATACACTGAAAATACGGCGAAAGTAATAGAGAAACTGATAAAAGAAACGTTTGCTCCTGAATATATCGATATTGTTCAGGGCGGCAGGAGCATCAACGAATTGCTTTTCAAACAGAAATTTAATATTATTTTCTACACCGGAAGTCCTGCTGTTGGAAAAGTGGTGATGCGCGCTGCTGCTGAGAATCTTACACCTGTGATATTGGAATTGGGCGGAAAAAGTCCGTGCATTGTTGATAACGATGCGAATCTTTCCGTAGCCGCCAAGCGAATTATTTGGGGAAAGACCATAAATGCGGGACAAACTTGCATTGCACCCGATTATCTATTTGTTCACGAATCGGTGAAAGATGAATTGATCGAGAAAATGAAACTTGCCATTCAGGAAATGTTTGGTTACGATGTACAAAAAAGTAAACATTTTGGTCGAATTGTTAACGATAAAGCTTTTGAACGGTTATCGGGCTATTTGACGAATGGGAATATCGTTGCCGGCGGTATTACCGATAAATCTGAACGATATATTTCACCAACCCTTTTAGACAATATTAAGGAGGGAGACGCCATTATGCAGGAAGAGATTTTCGGCCCCATTCTGCCGATCATGACATTTTCTGAAATCGATGAAGCGATAGCTTACATCAACTCCAACGAAAAGCCGTTGGCTTTCTATTATTTCGGTAAATCGAAAAAAGCGAAGGAAATATTATCGAAAACTACATCTGGTGGAGGTTGCATAAACGATACCGTTGTTCACGTTGCCAATCATCGACTTCCGTTTGGCGGCGTAGGTAACAGCGGAATGGGGAAATATCACGGAAAGGATAGTTTTCATGCTTTCAGCAATCGGCGTAGCATCGTTTTTACACCCACCTGGATAGATTTACCTCTCAAATACGTGCCGTACAAGTTTTTCAATTTAATACGGAAGATTATATAAAACAAATAGAGACGGTGCATGCACCGTCTCTATTTTTATTCAAAAGGACTGAAGATATTATTTCACTTCTTCTTTCGGCATCATTACAACAACAGCTTCGTTGCCTTGCGAAAGGAATTCTTTTGCAAAGTTCTTAACATCGTTTGCAGTAATGGCATTCAGCGTGTTCAAGTAATTGGAGTGATTGTCTTCTCCGTAGAAATATTTCGTGTCGAGGATATTCATCCAGTAGTTGTTTTCCTTCAGATTTTCATCGTACTGTTTCGTCAAGTATTCTTTTACTTTGTTGAAGTCTTCTGCACGGGGGCCGTTATCGGCAATCGATTGCAATTCGCGTTTAATGATTTTGTTAAGGCCTTCCATTTTGGCAGGATCGGTATCGTAAACGATTTGAAGTACGGTTTGTCCTTTCGGATAGCGTGAGATTGCACCTTGTGTGTAAAC
>DCEG01000075.1:8868-27074 GCA_002316835.1 Bacteroidales bacterium UBA1035
TGGAAAATATTTTCCGATGCTCCTTTCACAAAATTCAGCGGAACATGAATAAATTCACCCTTCACGGCTTGTCCCGGAAGCGAGGCCAGGTATTGTTCAATAACAGGTTTCACTTTTGCCTCGTCTATATTTCCAACAAATGTGAAAATGAAGCTGCCCGGGTTGCGGAACTGCTGTTTGTACATTTCCATAATACGTTTGTAATCTATCTTGGCAAGGTCTTCTACTTTGACGCGTTTTGTCAGCGGATTGTCACCATAAAGAGCTTTTGTAATCGCATCGTTTAAAGCCACCATCGGATCAGCTTCCTGATTTTTTAATTGTGTTTCCATCCGTTGAATAAACGATTGATACGCATCATCATCGCTACGTGGAGCGGTGAAATAGAGATATACCAATTGAAGCATCGTTTCAAAATCTTTAATTGAAGATGAACCGTTGAAGTCTTGTGTGGTGAGCGAAACACTGGGACGTGCCGATGCCGTTTTACCAGCAAGCGCTTTGGTAAGGTTGGTTGCACTGAAATTGCCAACCCCGCCAAGGGTACTGACACTGCTCAACATGCCAGCGTTAATCGGGTCTTGTACGGCATATTGCGAATATCCGCCAACACTGGTACCGGTCATTACAATCTGGTCGTCTTTAAAATCGGTAGGTTTTAAGATTACCTTCATTCCGTTCTGAAGTGTCCATACAGTAGCTCCAAATGCTTCGTCTTTTTCTACTTTGGTAATTTTCCCGGGTGTGGGAGGCGTAGTGATAAGCGGTTCGTTAGAAACCTCTTCCACGTATGCTTCAATTTTTTCACCTTTTACGCTGTTGATCACGGCAACGAGTTCGTCAGCAGAGGGATAAACCAACCCTTCTTTTTCGGGCCCGGATACTGAGATAACCATGTTTTTATCGCCAATAAGCTGAGCTATCGATTGATTGATAGCTTCAACCGGAATGTTGGGAGCTATCATATTCATCATATTATACTCGTACTCAATACCGGGAATGGGTTCACTGTTAATGAAACTGCTTACATATTCTTGCGTATATCTGCTATTCCGTTCTTTATCGCGGTTGTTATAAGCGTCTTCGTATTGTTTCAAAATATTGGTACGTGCGCGTTCGTATTCCGAAGCGGTGAAGCCAAATCGTTTCACACGTTCAGTTTCACGAATCATAGCGCCGATGGCATCTTTAATTTTGTCGTCTGCCGAACCGCCCGAAACCGTCCAAGCATCTTTGGTTTTAGCCACAAAATATTCTCCGTCGTAAGCGTAAGCTGAAGTGAATGGAGCATTCGGCTTTTGCACTATTTCCCGGAATCTTTCATTGATCATTGTCGAAGCAGCCGATTTGATGTAATTCAATACTAAACCTGCCTGAGAAAGTTTAATTTCTGCCGGGATAGTTTCGTGTTTATAAAAAACCATCAGTTGCATGCGCGTAGCTTCAGGATCTGAAGCGATGGAAACGATGGGCGCATCGTTATCGGGAACGGGGAAATATTCGCGTGTAGCCGGATTTTCCTGAGCCGGTATTTTACCGAAAAGTTCCTTTACTTTGTTTTCCATATTGTCTATATCGAAATCACCGACAATGATAATTCCCTGCAAATCGGGACGATACCATTTTTTGTAGTATGCACGAATTTCTTCGGGCTTGAAATTGTTGATTACATCGATGTCTCCTATTGGCAAACGATTGGCGTATTTGCTGTCTTTATACAAAACGGGAAGTATCTTTTTCCATAAACGGTATTGTGCGTCACCGCCAGTACGCCACTCTTCGCGAATAACACCGCGTTCTTTTTCAAGTTCGTCATCTTCCAGCAAAATCCCGTTAGACCAATCGTGAAGGACAAGAAGAACAGAATCTACCAGTTTGTCATTTGTGGTGGGAACATCGGTCAGGAAATACACGGTTTCGTCAAGAGAAGTGTACGCGTTGATGTTTGCACCGAATCTCATTCCGTTGTCCTGCAAGTAATTCAGCATGTTTTTGTCAGGATAGTTTTTTGTTCCGTTAAAAGCCATGTGCTCCAGAAAGTGTGCCAAACCCGATTGGTTGTCTTCTTCCTGCATAGAACCCACTTTTTGAGCGATATAAAAATCGGCTCGATTTTCGGGTAGTTTGTTTTGACGAATGTAGTAAGTTAATCCGTTTTCCAATGTGCCTTTTCGAACGTTAGGATCGATAGGCTGTGGCGGATTTTGCTGCGCTATTGCTGTCATTCCCAGCAATACCAGCGACAATAATAAAATTCTTTTCATTTTTGATTGTTAATTAAATTTGTGGTTTATTTCAATTTGTAAATTACGATTTACAATTTACGATTTCTTGGACCTCATTGTCTTTAAAGATGCAACTACAATAGCTAAAATCTCTTCTGCTTCTTTTTTTACGTTTTCGATTCTTTTCGAATCGATTAAACCTGTCTCTTCAAATATTTCGAGCCAATATATTGTTTCATCGGTTTCCTCTTCTACTATTTTTAACTTGTTGATAAAATCGGCATCCGATTTAGCACGACAGACAACTCTATAATTAGCGCCAACAGATGTTGAGCTCCTTGTGATTTGTTTTGCTAATTCCCAAGCTGATGGCTTGTTTGGCAAATCATCCAATAGAAGAATAGTTTCAATGCCTATTTGTTTTGTTCTTCTCTTTAGTTCTTCCCGCACAGATAGTTTTGTTTAAATCGTCAATTGTCAATCGTAATTCGTCAATAGCTAAATTCTTTCCAGTACAATTTTTATTAAGTCTTCTGTTGAACCTTTATAATCGGCATTCGATTCCAGTGCAACCCGATTGGCGATAATGGCACAAACGGTCATGGCTTTGTGCCCCATCATTTTACCCAATCCGGCGATAGCCGAACTTTCCATTTCGTAATTGGTGATAGAGTAATCGTTGAATCTGAATGATTCTATTTTGGCATTTAACTCGGGGTCGGCGAGCGGAAGTCTTACGTGCCGGCCTTGTGGGCCGTAGAATCCTATGGCAGAAATGGTTACCCCTCGAATCATGTCGTGTCCGATACGCTCCACCAATTCTTCATCGGCGCTTACCACGTAGGGTGAACAATGGTAAGGCGACCAGTTTACATATTTTTGAAATGCTTCTTCAAAATCTTCTTCCCTTACTTCTTGTGAGTTAGCATAATAGTGGAGAAGTCCGTCAAAACCAATAGATTTTTCGGAAACCACATACGATCCAATAGGGCAGTGTGGTTGCATTCCACCTGATGTTCCCACACGAATCATCGTCAATTGCCTGAACTCCGGTTTTACGGTTCGCGTGTTGAAATCGATATTGGCTAAAGCGTCCAATTCCGTAACAACAATATCGATATTATCGGTTCCGATTCCATGCGAAATTGCAGTCAACCGTTTTCCTTTATACATACCCGTGATAGTGTGAAATTCGCGACTTCGCACATCGCACTCAATGCTGTCGAAAAACGAAGCGGTCATTGTTACACGATCGGGATCGCCCATCATCACAATCTTGTCCGAAAGTTGTTCCGGTTTGATATGAAGATGAAACGCACTGCCATCGGGATTGATAATAAATTCAGATTCGGGGATTATTCTCATAATAATCTTTTTTGCTTTTGGCTGTTAGCCGTTAGCTGTTAGCCGGCGCTGAAAGCGTGATTTTTTGTTGAAAATAATGACAAAAGCTTCATTAATTCAACGCAAAGCCAATAGCCAATAGCCTACAGCTATTTGCTATTTTCCTCTTTTCCTCCGCCCTGCGGTTTGGCAATCGCATCACGCATATCGGTATCCGACTGGATGTTCTTCATCCGGTAGAAATCCATAATTCCCATGTTTCCGCTGCGGAAAGCTTCGGCCATTGCTTTGGGAACCTCGGCTTCTGCTTCAATAACTTTCGCGCGGGCTTCCTGGGCTTTGGCTTTCATTTCCTGCTCCTGGGCGATAGCCATGGCGCGACGCTCTTCGGCGCGAGCCTGAGCAATGTTCTTGTCGGCTTGTGCCTGATCCATTTGCAGCACGGCACCAATGTTTTTACCTATATCTATATCTGCTATATCAATGGAAAGGATCTCGAAAGCTGTTCCGGCATCCAACCCTTTTCTCAACACCAGTTTAGAAATAGAATCGGGATTTTCGAGTACCGATTTGTGCGATGCAGCCGAACCGATAGACGACACAATTCCTTCGCCCACACGAGCGAGAATGGTTTCTTCACCGGCACCACCCACCAACTGCTTAATGTTGGCACGGACAGTAACACGAGCTTTAGCAATCAACTGAATACCATCGATTGCAACAGCCGAAACCGGAGGAGTATCAATTACTTTGGGGTTTACCGACATTCGTACAGCTTCCAACACATCACGACCGGCAAGGTCGATGGCTGTTGCCATTTGAAAGGGTAGTTCGATGTTGGCTTTCGATGCTGAAACGAGTGCATGAACAACTTGTTCCACGTGTCCGCCGGCAAGGTAATGCGCTTCCAGATTATCGCGGGTAACACTTTTTAATCCGGCTTTGTGCGCTTCAATCATCGCGTAAACGATGGTGTGGGGAGGAACCCGGCGTAAACGCATTAAAAATAGTTGTACAAGCGATATGCGGACATTGGCTGATAGTGCGTTAATCCACAGGAAAAAAGGTACATAATGGAAAAAGATTAATACGAAAATTACAATTAATGCAATTCCAATAATCAATGGGAAAGATAATGCTTCCATAATTTATAATGTTTAATGTTTGATTTCAGTGTTTAATTTTTTCTAACTTCTAATTTCTTTTACAAGTACGTTGTACGTTTCCACCTTGACAACTTCAATTTTGGCATCTTCGTCAATAAATTCGCCATCGAAAGATTTTCCTTCAACCGTAATATCGTTTACCATCACTTTCCCTATAGGATTTAACCGCGAAACAGCCACTCCGGTATCTCCGGGTTTTAGGCTTCTCAGTTCGCTGTTATCAACCGTTTCGTTGATGTCGGCAGTGAGTGCTATTTTTTGAAGTGTTTTTGATTTCAGCAACCACACAAATGCCAAGGCAAGCATCAGCAGCGAAAGTGCTAGCGTAATATTTCCAGCCGTAGAACCTAAGTAAATATAGGAATAAATTACTCCGCCTACCATGAAAATTGCGCCGCCTACTCCGGCAATACTGATTCCGGGCAACAGGAAAAACTCTACGAGAAGTAATACAACTCCCAAAACCACTAAAGCAGCAACAATGATTAAATTGAAGGTCATGATGTATAGAATTAAAAGCTGTTTCTAATTTCTTCGTTTCGTGCCCGGAATTTCAATGACTCCATTTCTTTGAAAATATTTTCGGTTTCTTTTTCAAGATTCAGTATAGTGGTTCCCAACGATGGATTTGCATCTCCGGCTATTTGATTTCGCTTTTCTGAAAGGTCGTTTTCGAGTTGTTTTAATTGGTTTTCCAAATCAATAGCCTTGGAAAACAACGATCGGGCACTTGCATTTTTAAAATCCGACAACGTGTAATATGTTTGCTCGTCGTTTATAACAAACGTGAAATCTCTTTGTGTGTTTCTTTGCGGAGCTGTTGCCGTGTGTGAACGTTGTAACAGGGATGAATAATCAGCATCTGCCTTCCACGAATCCTTTATAGATGAAATTTTTGCACGGGTTGTCAAATAGCCAACATCTTCGCTCTCCAACAATGTAACTCCCGATGAGGGAATAAACGTATAAACACAAACCGAATCCTTCGGCTGAAAGCGGTCGCTGGCAAACCAACCGATACCTTTCTCCTCATCAATGGCCATCATATAATCGTTGAACGGCGAGTTGAATGGCATATTTAATTGATTGGGTGTGAGGTGCGAATTAGTAGCGAGGTTAAATCGGGTAACAAACAGATCGTATCCGCCCAACGAGCCGTGTCCGGTGGACGAGAAATAAATGGTAAGTCCGTCGGGCATCACAAACGGATAAGCCTGGTCCCCACTTTGATTGACAGATTCCGATAATCGTTTTTCGTTGCCAAAGTTGTCGAGCAACTTTTCCATTGAATAGAGTTTACTTCCAAAAACCGCATCGCTCAGAGGATAATAAATCTTGTCCTGACGTTCATTGACAAAAAGAATCTGATTGTTATTGGGCTGATTCCGGAAAAAATTGCTCATCGGTTGCAACGAACCTGCAGATGTGCTCAATTTGTAAGCCGAAAGAAAATCGGATTTAGGAACGATCAAACTATCGATAATCTGAATGTCTTCAGTACGGTTAATCAGGCGTTTCAGTTTATCGGCATATTCTTTATGTGTGGTAAGTTTGGCCAATGCTTCTTTATTCCGCCGATTGGCTCTTTCGTACTTGGCAAATTCTTTATCAGCATCGGCAAACTGATACATTTTAGTGTAAAGCTGTCCTAAATATAGATAAGACTCCGGAATGTTCTTTTGCGAAGCAAACTCAAGAAATTTCTGAGCTTTTTGATAATCGCCTTCGGTATATGCAATTACACCAAGCCATTGGTTGAGCGGTGCATTGTTGGGATTTGTTTGATATTCGGCTTCAAAAACCGGTTTTGCCTGCGTGTAATTTCCCTCCAAATACCATTTTTTTGCATCATCAACCGTTTGCCCTTTCAAAAGAACAGGAACGAGTAGAAGAATTACTGCAAATAATATGTGGTGTACTTTCATTATCAGTCTGAAATATAAACTTCAAAGATAGGAAAATAATTTATTCTTTTCACTTTTCGATGTCAATTATTTGGTTTGTTTGTGGCTGTACAACAAGTGGTATGGGTGGAGGCACCACTTCTACTTTTTTATTAAGAATACCGAAATTCCATTTGTAAATACGCCACAGCACGGCAACACCTACAACGGTTGCAATGGCTGTCTCGATAAGCGAAGCCGCCGGATCTACGTTGTGAACCAAAAATAATGCATCGGTTTGAAGCGCAGAATCCTGATGTGTTATAAATAGCGCGCCAAACGCATTGTTGATGAAATGCACGCCGAGCGCCAGCTCAATGCCGTCGTCGAGAAGTGATATGAGCCCGAACATCAGTCCTATCAGCAAATAATTGGGCATCATCGACCAAAAACCAAATTTCATTATTTCGGGATTTGCACTGTGCATCAACGCGAAAAGAACGGATGGAATGATAAGCGCCCACCAGCGGCTCTTAGTCCATCGGGCAACGCCTTGTGCCAAATATCCGCGAAATAAAATTTCCTCAATACTGGTTTGGAACGGCAATATTATAAGTACTATAAGCAAAAGGCCGATGAATGCCGTGGGATTAAATCGAAACTCCAACTCCTCGGATGAGGTTATATAACTAACGGCAAAAGATACGAGCAGTATAATTCCCCACACGATAATTCCCATCCAGATTCTGTTCCACCTGATATGCTTACGTCCGTTTATGGTTTCCTTCAGCGTTCTTCCGTGAAATGGTTTTACAAGTACAGCAAAAGTGAAAAAAATGACTACAAAAGTAAGCAATATTAATATCAGGCCTGCATTGTTGGAGATTCCGTATACAGATAAATCCATGTAATTTGGGGATGTGACAGCTCCCATGCTCCCCGATGTAACTGCCTTTACAATCATAACAATTGCCAACGGAATGCTGCCAACCATTGAGCCGCCAACAAATGCAATGAGTAAAAGCGCGACGTATCGTCCGATACCGTTTTTGCCTTGTAAGGCGCGTTCGAGATGTTTCATGTTTCAATTATTGTAGTATAGTGTAGATGCAAAGTTACAATTTCCAATTTAAACTTACGGAATAACACATGATAGTATTACAAAATAAAACGCAATTTTCGTATCTTTGCATTCTAAAATAAGACGCAGTGAATTGCGTCTTTACAGAAAATATATGCACGAAAAAATAATTATCCTCGATTTCGGTTCACAAACCACCCAGCTCATAGGACGCCGGGTGCGTGAACTCAGCACATACTGCGAAATAGTCCCTTACAATAAATTCCCGTTCGGGGATAAATCGGTAAAAGGTGTAATCCTTTCCGGAAGCCCTTTTTCGGTAAACGATGGCAATGCGTTTAAAACCGATTTAAGTAAAATCCGAAACCAATACCCCGTTTTGGGAATCTGCTACGGCGCACAACTGATGTCGCAACTGTCGGGTGGCGAAGTTGGAAAAAGCGCTTCGCGCGAATATGGACGGGCGCATTTGCAGGTAAAAGACTCAACCGATTTGTTGTTAGGAAATTTGCCGCAACAGTCGCAGGTGTGGATGTCGCACGGCGATACGATTTTACAAATCCCCGAAAACTTTTCGGTAATTGCTTCCACCGAAGATGTGAAAATTGCAGCATACAAAGTGCAGGATGAGCAAACGTGGGGAGTGCAGTTCCATCCCGAAGTTTTCCATACAGAACAGGGAATAAAAATTCTGGATAATTTCCTTTCTATCTGCGGATGCAAAAAAGATTGGACACCTGCATCGTTTATCGAAGCCACGGTTGCCGATTTAAAACAAACCTTGGGTGACGACAAGGTGATTCTCGCGCTCTCGGGCGGAGTGGACTCCTCTGTTGTGGCAGTGTTGTTAAACAAAGCCATCGGTAAAAACCTCACGTGCATCTTTGTAAATCACGGTTTGCTGCGCAAAAACGAGTTCGAAACCGTGTTGGAAAATTACGAGCACCTGGGGCTGAACGTAATCGGCGTGGATGCGCGCGAACGTTTCTATCGCGAACTTGCGGGAGTAACCGATCCGGAGCGCAAACGTAAAATCATAGGTAAAGGATTTATCGATGTGTTCGATGAAGAGGCACACAAACTCAGAGACATTAAATGGCTGGCACAGGGAACTATTTATCCCGATATCATCGAGTCGCTTTCCATCACCGGTACGGTTATTAAAAGCCACCACAACGTGGGCGGGCTTCCCGAAAAAATGAACCTGAAACTCTGTGAGCCGCTCAAACTGCTCTTCAAAGACGAAGTGCGAAAAATTGGGTTGGAACTTGGCATGAAACCGCAGCTTATTCATCGTCATCCATTTCCCGGCCCAGGATTGGGAATTCGTATCCTTGGAGATATTACTCCCGAAAAAGTCCGTATCGCGCAGGAAGCCGATGATATTTTCATCTCCAATCTCCGTGCATACGACTTATACAATAAGGTTTGGCAAGCAGGAGCCATTTTGTTGCCCGTACAATCGGTTGGCGTGATGGGTGACGAACGCACATACGAAAATACCATCGCTTTGCGTGCCGTAACCTCTACCGATGCCATGACGGCCGATTGGGCGCATCTGCCTTACGAATTTCTGGCAAAAGTATCGAACGAAATCATCAACAAAGTGAAAGGTGTGAACCGCGTGGTGTACGATATTTCGTCGAAGCCGCCGGCAACAATTGAATGGGAATAATTCGATTTACGAATTTAGATTTGGGATTTATGATTTTAGAATTTAAACAAATGAAAAAAATATCCATTCTTGTCCTAATTACTATTTTATTTTCGGCTTGCAGCCAACAAAAAAAGAGCGACGAATATAAGATAACCGGAAATGTGCCTGCCGATATTACAGGAAAGGTATATTTGCAGGAATATAAAAACAGAAAATACATCGATTTGGATTCTACGGAGATTGTGGATGGGAAATTCACTCTTACCGGTTCTGTTTCAGAACCTGCAGTTTACACTATAACTCCTTCTCAAAAATCGAAAAGAGCACAAATTTTCCTGGATAATAGCCCATTAAGCATGGATTTAACAAGCGATTGGGAAATTGCAAATCTCGAAGGATCGGAGAATGCAGAAATGTTTTATCGGGTTTTGCCTGAAAATCTCAAAGGAACCCTGAATCCCGATAGCTTTTTGCTGGCTAATCCTGCCTCTCCGGTGGCGGTTTATTTCCTGAACAGAAATATCTATAAATATGATTACGATCAGCTAAAATCTATCAGGGAAAAGCTTTCTGAATCATTGAACGGCCATTCGTATGTGAGGGAGATTGAAGATAACCTGCTTAGCCTTGAAAACGTTTTACCGGGAAAAACAGCTCCCGATTTCGCACTCCAAACAATGAAAGGTGATACGTTAGCATTGAGTTCACTACGCGGAAAATACGTGCTGATTGATTTTTGGGCATCGTGGTGTCCTGATTGCAGAATAGCCAGTCCGGAACTGGTCAGGTTGTATAATCAATATAAAGATAAGAATCTTACTGTTTTGGGTGTATCCATCGATGAAGACCGTGAACGATGGCTGAATGCTATCGAAAAAGATGGTCTGGTTTGGGAACAAGTTATATCCGAAGGAGGCTGGAACAGTAATGAGCTGAAAGCTTATGCTGTGAGATGGCTTCCGACAAGTTACCTGATCGATCCGCAGGGAGTTATTATCGGCAAAAATATTGAAGTAACCAAATTAGAGCCTAAAATAGCAGAATTACTCAACTAAATCTTTTTGAGGTTGAGGCACGTTTAACGTTGGATACGTGATCCGCGTGTGATAAATAGTCTTTAGTTTTTGTACGAAGACTTCTTTAATGGCTGCGATGTCGCGGAAAGTGATAGGGGCGATCTTGAAATATCCTTCTGTAACCTGTGCATCGATCAATGAGTCCACCAAATTCTGAATTGTCTCTTCATTATACGTAGGCAGGCTTCTCGATGCGGCTTCTACAGCATCCGCCATCATCATAATAGCAGTTTCTTTCGAGAAAGGATTAGGTCCGGGATATCTGAACAGGTCTTCATTTATTTCTTTTCCGAGGTTGGCATTTTTCCACGAGATGTAAAAATATTTAGGCATACTGGTTCCGTGGTGCGTTTCGATGAAATCTATAATCTGCTTCGGCAGATTATTTTTTTGCGCTATCTTCACTCCATCTCTTACGTGATTGATGATAATACGGGCGCTCTCTTCAAATGGGAGACCCGCATGCGGATTCATCCCGGGTGATTGATTCTCGGTGAAAAAGGCAGGATTCACCATCTTCCCTATATCGTGATACAACGCTCCGGTTCTTATCAATGAAGCATTAGCACCGATTTTAATCGCAGCTGCCATGCCCAAATTGGAAACTTGCAGTGAGTGCTGAAAAGTTCCGGGTGCTTTTTCTGACAATTCTTTCAGCAACGGTTTGTTGATGTTCGATAATTCTACCAAACTTACTCCGGATATAAATCCGAAAGACTTTTCGATAAGATATACCAGAGAATAAGAGAACAATATGAAAATGAAATTGATGAAAAAATAGATAAATATTACCGGATCAATTTTATTGATATTTGCTTCCAGGTGCATTACCAAACCGATATACATTAAACTGTAAGTCAATAGGATAAAAATAGAACTACGTATCAGTTGATATCGTTCTGAAAGTTCTTTCAACATAAATATCGATATCATGGCAACGGCAATCTGGATAACGATAAACTCAAATGGAAAGGGAACCATCAGCGAACTTAAGATAATAGTGATCAAACTAGCAAACAGTGCCGTGCGGGAGTCGATGAATGTTCTAATCAGAATGGTGACTATGGCATATGGAATAATATATACGTTGAATAAGTTGAACTGACTGGTAATTGCCGTTAAAGCCACAAAAGTTGTTATCAGTAACAGCATAAACACAACGTGTTGCCTGTTTCGGTATTCCATTGGCCTGAAGAAGAGCAGGAACGCATAAAACGCTCCAAATAAGAGAGTCACCAGTAAGGTTTGTCCAAAAATCATCCATCCGTTTGTGCCGGTTCTTCCACTTCGTTCTTCTGTAACCCGTTTTAGCGAATTTAATACTTTGAATGTTTGAGAGTCTACAATTTCTCCCTGATCAATAATTCGTTGTCCTGTTTGTACCATACCGGTTGATGGTGAGACTTGCTGGATGAATTCTTCACGCGCTTTTTCGGAGGTAGAAGCATCGTAAACAATATTTTCGCGAATATATTTGTTCATGTCTGCCGATCGTATCATCTCAACATCCATATTTACCGGAGTATTATCCAGAAGTCTTTCGTAAGCAGATCTGATTGTATTGAAAGCCTCCACATCTCTCGATTCGGCCTGATTACCTTTTCTCAATCGTATGGATTGCGTTTCAGAATTGAAAACTTTATCGTAATCTTCCGACCGCATAATTCCCGATTGATATATTTTCTGCAAACTATTTCTTAGGTGGAGAATATACGAGGGAGGCAGGTTTTGCAGTTTGGTGTTCAGGTTTACATCAGCGTCGAATTCAGCCATTGCATTTTTCTCAACGCTTTCATCAATAGTGTAATAGGGCTCGTAATAACGTAAAATACTGTCTTGTTCCTGCTTCAACTGGTCTGCCAGTTTGTATATCGGGAAATCGAACGGGGCAGTCAATAGTCCGTATTGCCACGGTCTTCCTTCGCTAAACGAGTACTTGAAATCTCCTTGTCGTGGGAACAAGAATGTTATAAGCGCAATCGCCAGCATGAAAACAGCAGGTACAAAAAAGCGGGTTCTGAGTCTGAATCTTCTCTTTGGCTTTTGGTTCATAAATCGGGATGGTTATTTGTTTAAAACAAAGAAATCAACGTATTGTTCTGAAATATAGCGATTAATTGCTTTCGGGAACAGGAATCTCTTTTACGGCTTTCTCAAGCCGGGCGATGGTTTCCTGCTTTCCTATAAGCGTTGCAATATCAAACATGTGCGGACCTTTGCTTTCGCCCACAACGGCCAAACGGAAAGCATTCATGATGTTCCCAAGATGGAGATTTTCATTTTCAATCCATTGTTTGACCTCTTTCTCCACAGATTCTGAGGAAAAATCGTCTATGCTTTGCAACACATGAGCGAGTTCTGAAAGTTGAGCCGGAGTATCTGCTTTCCATCGTTTTTTTATCGTTTTTTCGTCATACAATGTTGGAGCAACGAAGAAAAATGATACCTGATCCCACAACTCTTTCACGAAATTCACACGTTCTTTCACCAATCCGATAACAGTAGAAACGTATTCTTTTTCGTAAGAAATATTTTTTTCTGCCAAAATGGGCTTGAACATTTCTGCAAGAACATCGTTGTTTGTCTCCTGAATATATTTGTGATTGAACCACTTTGCTTTTTCAAAATCGAATTTGGCACCGCTTTTACTGCAACGATCAAATGAAAAAGCTTTTACCAGTTCATCGAGTGAGAAAATTTCCTGTTCCGTTCCCGGATTCCATCCCAACAATGCCAGAAAATTCACAACTGCTTCGGGTAAATACCCGCTTTCGCGGTATCCGGAAGATATTTCGCCCGATACCGGGTCTTTCCATTCCAGTGGAAAAACAGGGAACCCAAGACGGTCGCCATCGCGCTTACTGAGTTTCCCGTTGCCTTCAGGTTTAAGCAATAATGGGAGGTGAGCAAATTGAGGCATGGTATCTTCCCAATTGAAACTTTTGTAAAGCCACACGTGCAACGGTGCCGAAGGCAGCCATTCTTCTCCTCGGATAACGTGAGTAATTTCCATCAGGTGGTCGTCCACCACGTTTGCCAGGTGATAGGTGGGAAGCTGGTCGGAAGATTTATAAATTACTTTATCGTCCAGCACCGATGAGTTAATGATAACTTCACCGCGGATTAAGTCGTTCACAGTAATGTCAATATTCGGTTCAATTTTTATGCGAACCACGTATTGTGTTCCGTTGTCTATCAGACTTTTTACTTCTTCGGCCAGTAGTGTCAACGAATTATGCATCTGCAAACGTGTTGAAGCATCGTACTGGAAATTTTGGATTTCGTTGCGTTTTGCGTCTAATTCTCCGGGCGTGTCAAAAGCGATGTATGCCAATTTATTTTCCAATAATTGGTCAACATACTTTTTGTAAATATCTTTCCTCTCCGATTGACGATACGGTCCAAACTTTCCACCTTTGGAGGGACTTTCGTCGTATTGCAAGCCGAGCCAATCAAAAGCTTCCTGAATATATTCTTCAGCTCCGGGAACAAACCGGGTGGAATCTGTATCTTCGATCCGAAGAATGAAATCGCCATTCTGTTGTTTGGCGTACAGGTAGTTATATAATGCCGTGCGCACTCCGCCAATATGCAGTGGCCCGGTGGGGCTGGGTGCGAAGCGGACTCTTGTTCTACTGCTCATAATTTTGATTTTAAGGTTACAAAGGTAAGAAAAAATTAAGATTTGACCTTTTATTACAAATACAACCTTGCTTCATTGCCCATATTAAACAATAAATCGATAATACTTGCATTTTGAATGAATCCCAGTTTTTCTTTGAAAACCTGATAATAGGGTCTGGTCGTAAAACCTGATGGACGTTTCGGATGGATGGTTTCTCTGAAATCCGATATCCCTTCGGGAACTTCAGTGGTATATTCTGTTGAAAGGATTGTGGGTGTGTTTACCTGCAACCAACTGCAAACAAGTTGGTGGAGTTGAAGGTTGAAATCAACAAGAAACAAAGTTTTCTTCTCGTAAAACGGTTGCAAGTCATCGGCATAATATTCAAAAAAGGGTGTGGAGTTATAGGCTGACATTATGGCGTTCCAATGCAGATGCCGCCAGTTACCGTGATCTGCAATGCGTATATCCTTCATATGAGATTTTGCAGTTTCCGGTTTTTCGATGGGGACGCTTAGTGATAACGGCCCGTTTGCTCCGGCAATTATACAGCGGTTACGATAAGATTGCTTTTGATAGTTATCGTGAATTTCGATGACGGCGCTTTTGACGCGAAAAAGAGCCGAGTAATATTCGATGGGGGCGAGATATAGGGAAGAAAGAACGACCCCTAAATCCCCTGAAGGGGACTTAAGGGGTTGTGAGCTATTTATATTTGCTACACTATTTATCACATTTATTTCTTCGCACTATTAAACAACCTTCTCCACCTAATTTTTCCATTCAGCCAGCCTTTATCTTTTTCTAAAGAAAGCCAAATGAGCATAGGTTGTCCAACGATGTGGTCTTCGGGAACAAAACCCCATACACGCGAATCGGCGGAATTGTGCCGGTTGTCACCCATCATGAAGTAATAATCCATCTTAAAGGTATATGAATCGGTCTGTTGGCCGTTTATGTAGACTTTGCCATCTCGATAAGCAAAATCATTTCCCTCATAATTTTTGATACAGCGTTCGTAAGCAGCCGCTTTGAAAGCCACATCGCTATCGAAGGTAATGGTTGCACCTTTCTTGGGGATCCAAAGTGGTCCAAAATCTGCCCGGGTCCAATTGGTCTGATAATTTAGCGGATAGTAATAGCTCGATCCGGGTTGTTCAACATCTTTTATGACCTCCCAAACAAAAGGCTTTTCTTTCAATTTCGCCAGCATTTCTTCTGTTAATGGAATGTTATAATAAATTTTTCCGTTGTTCCCGTTGCGTTGTGTTAAACCGGAATTGGCCATACTTAAGCTGTCGATACCGGTTAAGTCCTGCATTTTGGTACTAACCTGCCCGTAGCTATTCGGCATCATGTAGTCGTCTTTGTTGATACCCAGTTCCTGAAAAATATTTTCAGAAATAACTGTACCGTCTGTATGAATCATATAGGTTAACTGTGATAACTTTGGACTTGGGATAAGTTGTCCATCGATATAAACATTATCGTCGCGGAGTTCTATGGTTTCGCCCGGAAGTCCGATGCATCGTTTCACATAGTTTTCCCGTCTGTCAACCGGACGAAAAACTACTTTTCCATATGTCCTTTGGTCGGAACGTATTCCGTCACCTCCGTTTGCGTTGTATTTAGATAGCAGGTAGAAATCGATTCCTTGCTGATTGAGCGCTACCGTATCTCCTGCAGGAAAATTGAAAACTACAATATCGTTTCGTTTTACTTCACCTAACCCCTTTAATCTGTGATATTTCCATTGTGGCTTATCGATATATGATTTTCCACCGATTATCGGCATGGTATGCTGTGCCAATGGAAAGGAGAGGGGAGTCATGGGTGCACGTGGTCCGTAGCTTACTTTGCTAACAGCCAGAAAATCGCCTACAAGTAAAGACTTCTCCAGAGAAGAAGTTGGAATTTGATAGTTCTGAAAGAAAAAAGTATTGATAAAGTAAACAGCGATCAATGCAAATAGAATGGCATCCACCCATTCCATAGTCTTACGGACGCTGTTGTTTTTTGATTTTTTCCACCACGACCAGGGAATAAATTTGGTGATGTAAATATCGAAAAAGAGGAAAATAAACAGCAGAAGCCACAGATTCCCTGCCCAAATGGAGAAAAGAATGGTTAAGAGTGTCCATACGCCGAACCACATCCATTGATAACGAGCAGCGGATTTTAATCTTTCGCTTAAAGCGGGTTTGTGGGTGGAGGTTTTGTCTGTCATTTTATTACTTATGAGTTATGGGTTTCGGGTTTCGAAGTCTCTGGCGCAACGATGTACCGGTTCCCTTTTGTTTTTGCTATTAATTTTTTAAACAAACGAGTTAACGTGTTTTGTTACCACCGACTTCAGGTAGCTAACTTCAACATATCCGTCATTCCTAGAAATCCTTTTTTGTCCTTTGTGAATTCTGCTGCAAGAACAGCTCCCAAAGCAAATCCCTTACGGCTTTTCGCATCGTGTGTGATGCGGATGCTGTCGGCCTCCGATTCGTAAATAACAGTATGAATTCCCGGAACTTCTCCTTCCCGAAATGCTTTTATTTGCAGTTCGTTTTCATCCTTTGCCTCATCCAGCGACCACGACCTTTTTCTGTCTAAATTATCGAGGATGCCTTCGGCAAGAGTAATGGCTGTTCCGCTGGGTGCATCTAATTTATGTATATGGTGCGTTTCCTCCATCTGTACATCGTAATCGGGGAACCGGTTCATCACTTTTGCGAGATAATTGTTCAACGCGAAAAAGATATTTACGCCGAGACTGAAATTGGATGCATAAAAGAATGTTTGTCCGTTGTTTTCGCAAGCCTGTTTTATTTCTTCCAAATGCTCCAGCCATCCGGTAGTACCGGATACCACGGGAACATTTGCAGCAAAGGCTTTGCGATAGTTCTGCAAAGCACTGTCCGGCGATGTGAATTCAATGGCCACATCGGCGCTTTTAAACTCAGGTGAATCAAATTTGCTGTTTTCGTTTATGTCAATGGTGCAAACGATTTCGTGTCCGCGCTGTAGAGCAATCTTTTCGATTTCGTGTCCCATCTTTCCATAACCGATCAATGCTATTTTCATCTAATTATTTTTCTATTAATGTTCCCGATAGTTATCGGGATAAGTTATCGTATGTAGCAGGTTCACTCGCTCGTCTTTTTTGCTTAACTGCTAAAGCGCAAAAGTACGAAAATAGAACTAATTGCGAATGCATTTTGCGTTATTTGTTCTTAAATTCATGAACTGCCGTCCGGAGGTGGAGTGATTTGGCGATTTGGTGACATGGTGACTTGGCGATTTGGTGACTTGGCGGGCGGCGATAGGGTGATTTGGCTGATGGAGGCCGGAGTGTTTTGCGTTGACGGGTGTGGGTCGCTGATATCGGTTGGATTTTCGAAGGAGTGTGAGTGTTTTTCACTTCGCGGCGTGTTCGTGGCAGACGGGCACACGAGTTACAAACTCGCGAGAGCGGAGGGTGCGGGCCGCTAATGATACGAGTGATAGTATGAAACTTTGCAGGCTGAGTGAAGATAATCATTATCTAACCACCGACTTTGATTTTCTAACTGATGTTTGTATGTCTCTACTAGACGATTATTTGTTACTATTGTAGATAATACGAATTTCTGACTGATAATTGTTTTTTTCGACAGGATCTTATCTCTTTCTATATATAGAGTACTTTCTTCTAAATAATGTTATATCTGATTCTAAACCACGATTATAGTTTTCGAATTGATGAGTGCTAAAGTCTATAGGATGTCTGGTCTGTTTTGAAACGGTGGTTGTTGCATTCTCACTGTTGGATGATAGATTTCTATCTGATGAAAATATCTTTCTATCTGTTGGAAACGGATTCCTAACGAATAAAGACTTTTATGTATCTGTTTCATTCGAGTTTTGTAGGCATAGAAAAATCCGTCAGGCCGTGTGAATGGCCTGACGGACGAATGGATATGATGTGCGATATTTATTTTCTTTTTGTCGATGCATACCGTATTGTTATCCGTTCTCATCAATTATCTCTTCATCGGGTGTTTGTTTTCCCCGAGTGATGCCCATATTCTTTACAATTTTCTTGAAAGAGAACTTGTCTTGTTCAACCCTGCTTCCTTTGTAGAACGTGCGTGCCACTTTTGCGATACCGCTCACCTG
>DCEG01000092.1 GCA_002316835.1 Bacteroidales bacterium UBA1035
CAAATCGTGAATTTTACGCCCGGAACCACTTCCAACGCCGATTATACCACACCCGATATGAAAAGTTACCTTTCATCGGGAGATATTTACAACAACATCCTGAAATTTGAAGAGTCCGATAACCTAAACGGCCATATAATGCTCGTTCATATTGGCACAGACCCTAAGCGTACCGATAAATTGTACAATCGACTGGATGGTTTGATCAAAGAATTGAAAAAACGGGGTTATGAGTTTGTGAGGGTGGACGAATTGTTGAAATAGTGTGGTGAATGTTTGTTTTTTCTTATTTTTGTGAAAGTAAAATATCAAACAAGTGAAAAAAGCATCTTTTTTATCCATATTTCTCTTTTTTGCCGCACTGGCATACTCCCAAACTGCAATTCAGCAATTTGTCAACAACCCTGCACTGAAACACGCATCGGTTGGTGTGCAGGTTACGGATTTGAAAACGGGAAAAACGATTGTTTCTCACGATCCGCAAAAATCGCTTACTCCGGCGTCGGTTACAAAGGTTATTACTTCGGCAACAGCACTCGAATTATTGGGCGAAAATTATCGATACGCTACGCGTGTAGCGTTGGACGAGAACGATCCTTCGCGGATTTTGGTACTTGGTTCGGGCGATCCTACGCTGGGCAGCGATGCGTTTGGAGACAATACGGCTGCTTTTTTCATCAACGCCACCGATGCACTGAAAAAAGAATTATTGCCCGATAAAGAATATAGTATTTACGTAATGGATAATCTTTTTGGATACGATGGTATTTCGCCAGAATGGACATGGATTGATATCGGAAATTATTATGCTTCGGGAAGTTACGGGATAAGCGTTTTCGATAATTCCTATAAACTCTTTTTCAATACTACCGACAGGAATTCCCCGCCCAGAATCCTTCGCACTGAACCCGAAATGAAAAAAATTCAGTTTTCCAACTTTCTTTCTTTAAATATATCGGGTAGCGATAACGGTTACATTTATGGTATTCCGTTTTCTTACGAAAGAACGATCAAAGGGAATATTCCTGCCGGAAGGACAGAGTTCAGTATCAAAGGTGATATTCCCGATCCAGGTTTATTTTTAGGTGAAACGTTATCAGATTATCTTACCCGTTCGGGGATAAAAATAAGTAAGGTAGAAACTGCCCGTGTAGATTATATTGCCAAAAATCCGATTTCGTACAAAATAGGAAAAGTAGTTCACACCCAGACTTCGAGACCGTTGAAAGATATTTTGCAGGAAGTTAACGTAAAAAGCAACAACCATTACGCAGAACACTTGCTCCGACTTATCGGAAGAACGCAGAATGCTGATATTTACAGCGATCCGCTTCAAGCCGGAATCGATTATGTGAAGAAATTCTGGGAACAACAAGGCGTATCCACCACGTCGCTTGCGTTGCACGACGGCTCAGGCCTTGCTCCGCAAAATGCATTTAGTCCGGCATTTTTGAACGAAATTCTCTTTTTTATGTACAATAAGAGTAAGAATTCAAAAGCGTTTTTCGATTCATTGCCAAAAGCCGGTAAAGACGGTACGTTGCGCAATTTTATGCGTGGCACGAAATACGAAGGCAAAATATCGGCAAAAAGTGGAAGTATTGGTGGGGTACAGTGCTACTCGGGCTATCTTGTTGATGGAAATAAGCAGTATGCTTTCACGGTGATGGTCAATAAATTCAATGGCACCCGCTCACAAGTGAGGAGTGCCATTGAGAAATTTTTATCGTCGTTGTGAAAAATGATTACAAGATTTCTATCATTTCAATTTCGAAGACCAGCGTAGTATATCCCCTGATAGTATTATTGCCGGAAGCTCCATAACCCAACCGCCAAGGAATCCATATTTCCCATTTGTCGCCCACTCCCATATGTTGAAGAGCGGTTGCAAAGCCATCAACAACTCCTCTTATTTCAAATTCCTTCGGGATGATATTTCCTTTGGGTGATCCGTTTGGTTCTAAATTGGTAGAGTCGAAAATAATTTTGTTTGTAATTCTATTTCCATCAACGTCGGTGTATGTATCGCCTTTTGTCCAATCATTTTTATACCAGCCTGTATATAAAATCTTCACAGTTTTTTCAAAAGTAGGTATGAGTCCGGTTTTGCCATCTGTAATTTCTTTGTACATGATGAATCCGTTTTTTGAAGCCGACTCGAGTTTTGTATAACTCGCATCTCTTTCAATTTTCGCAAATTGAGCTTCGTTGCCGTCTTGCCAACGGGTATCAAAAGTTTCTGTTTTTTCACATGACAGAGAAAATACAGATAAACAGATAATTGCGATAAAATATAATGCCTGTTTCATTTTATGATAGCTTTTTCAGTAAGTGTTTTATATCGGTTTTAAGAGAAATTTCTTTTTCGATTTCGCTGATTGTAACCCGTTTTTGTTCCATTGTGTCGCGATCGCGCACGGTTACGGTATTGTCTTCCAACGTTTGATGGTCAATTGTTACACAATAAGGTGTACCGATGGCATCCTGTCGGCGATAACGTTTGCCGATGCTGTCTTTTTCGTCGTACTGACATGCAAAACTAAATTTCAGATCATTCCATATTTCAGTTGCCTTTTCAGCTAATCCATCTTTTTTGATTAATGGTAAAATTGCCAGTTTTACCGGCGCAATAGATGCGGGAATCTTCAATACAACGCGGGTATCTCCACCGTCAAGCGTCTCTTCGCAATACGAACCCGATAGAACAGAAAGGAACATTCTGTCAACTCCGATGGAGGTTTCAACTACGTAAGGGACGTAGGATTTGTTGAGTTCGGGATCGAAATATTGTAGTTTTTTTCCAGAGAATTTTTCATGTTGAGCCAGATCAAAATCGGTACGTGAGTGAATTCCTTCAACTTCCTTAAAACCGAAAGGCATACGAAACTCGATATCGGTAGCGGCATTGGCGTAATGTGCAAGTTTATCGTGGTCGTGAAATTGATAATTTTGTTCGCCAAAACCCAAAGCCTGATGCCATTTCAAACGTTCTTTTTTCCAGTATTCAAACCAGTCGAGTTCTGTACCCGGAGCTACGAAAAACTGCATTTCCATCTGCTCGAATTCACGCATGCGGAAAATGAACTGACGGGCAACGATCTCGTTTCTAAAAGCTTTCCCGATTTGAGCTATCCCGAATGGAATTTTCATTCGTCCGGTTTTTTGAACGTTGAGGTAGTTTACGAAAATTCCTTGTGCCGTTTCCGGGCGAAGATATACTTTCATAGCACCATCTGAAGTGGAACCCATTTCGGTGGCAAACATCAAATTAAATTGACGTACTTCCGTCCAGTTTCTCGAACCGCTTATAGGGCAAACTATTTCACAATCAACAATGAGTTGACGCAAATCGTCTAGATTGCTGTCGTTCAATGCTTTGGCAAAGCGGGTGTGTACTTCGTCTCTTTTTTGTTGATTTTCCAGCACACGCGGATTGGTTTCACGATACATTTTTTCATCGAAACTGTCTCCGAACCGTTTGGCAGCTTTTTCAACTTCCTTGTCAATTTTATCGTCAATTTTCGCCAGGTATTCTTCGATCAAAACATCAGCACGATAACGTTTTTTGCTGTCTTTGTTATCTATCAACGGATCATTAAAAGCATCCACGTGTCCCGATGCTTTCCAGATAGTAGGATGCATAAAAATGGCGGAATCGATGCCCACCACATTTTCGTGTAGCAGGGTCATGCTGTCCCACCAATATTTTTTGATGTTGTTTTTCAATTCAACACCCATTTGTCCGTAGTCGTAAACGGCGCCCAACCCATCGTAAATTTCACTTGATGGAAAAACAAATCCGTACTCTTTGCAATGCGATACAATCTTTTTAAAAATGTCTTCTTGTGCCATAAATCAGTATTTCGGGTTTCAAGCTGTAAATCATATTTTTCACACCTATCCCGATTTTTAATAAAGTTACAAAGTAAGCAGTTTTTTCCGATATTTCCGTCATCCGGAATCTTAAAGATAAATAATGAACACTCTTTTTGACAAACGCTATGCGAAAAAATTGTACTTTTGTCGTTAATTTCAAAGATTTGAGTTTATGGCAGGAGGAATGAAAACCCTTGCAAAGGAAACGGCAATTTACGGAGTAAGCAGTATTTTGGGCAGGTTTTTAAACTGGCTGCTTAACCCCTTTTGGACATGGGTTCTGGCAGGAACAGTACAGATGGGTGTGATAGGTAATTTGTACAGTTGGACCGCACTTACGGTTGTAATACTCACTTACGGAATGGAAACCGGATTATTTCGATTTGCCAATAAAAAAGAAGAGGATCCACTCAAGGTTTATACTACAACGCTTATTAGCATTGCTTCAACAACACTTTTATTTATTGTTCTGGCAATTTTATTTCTAAATCCCATTACTACTGTTTTCGGAAGTGAAGATATTAAATCACACTACGTTTTTCTGCTGATAATTATCCTTGGGCTGGATACATTGAGTGCAATTCCTTTTGCTTATCTACGGTATCAAAAACGTCCGATCAGGTTTGCCGTCATTCAGATTCTTAATGTAATTATAACCATTACGTTCAACCTTTTTTTCTTTTTGATTTGTCCATGGCTTGCTGTAAAATTCCCCGATGCCTTTTCTTGGTTTGATATCAATAAAGGAGTCGATTATATTCTGATATCCAATCTGATTGCTTCTTTCATCAGATTACTGCTGCTTTCACCACAACTGAGGGTTAAATATACCTTTGATGCCGCTTTGCTCAAAAAAATGTTGGTCTACTCCCTGCCATTACTTGTACTTGGTGTTGCCGGAATTATGAATCAAAATTTAGATAAAATGCTCTACCCGCACCTCTCAACCGAAGTTGATAAGATGGGACAGTTGGGAATTTATACTGCTTCGTTTAAAATTGCGGTAATTATGGTGATGTTCACTCAGGCTTTTCGCTATGCATTTGAGCCGTTCATTTTTGCAAAAAACAAGGAATCGGGTGATAACAGAACAGCGTATTCCCAGGCAACTAAATATTTTATTATATTCTGTTTATTTATTTTTCTGGCTGTAATGGGATATCTTGATCTTATTAAGAATTTGCTGGAATCAAAATATCATGAAGGGCTTAAAATAGTTCCTATTGTGATGTTGGCAGAGCTGTTTTTTGGTGTCTATTTTAATTTATCATTATGGTATAAATTGACAGACCAAACGAAGTGGGGAACGTATTTGTCTTTAATCGGACTTGTTGTAACTGTGTTGGGAAACGTGTTGTTTGTTCCTCAATACGGTTATATGGCGTGTGCATGGACAGCACTTTTTGCTAATTTGGTGATGTTGGTCCTATCTTATTTTCTCGGTCAGAGAAATTATCCGATTGAATATGATTTAAAATCAGCAGGATTTTATTTTGTTATATCCATCTTGCTGTTTACAGGCATAATGTTTACTTACAGTAATATCGATAATATGTGGTTAAGGCTAGTTATAAACACTGCATTAATTGGAATTTACGTAATTATAGTCTTAAAAAAAGATTTACCTTTGCAGCAAATACCTATAGTTAACAAGTATTTCAAGAAATAAATATAACATAATTTACAAAATGAGAAAAATACTATTGACCACCGCCATACTACTTGTGGCGTTAGTAACTAAGGCCGACGAAGGAATGTGGCTTTTGAAAGAGCTTAACAGACAAAGTGTCGAGCGAATGAAAGAATTGGGATTCACCTTCCCGGTAAATAAATTATACGATGAGAAAAATGCTTCACTGAAAGATGCAGTTGTCATATTCGGTGGCGGATGCTCAGGAGTCGCTGTTTCGGAAAAGGGATTAATCTTTACTAATCATCATTGCGGTTATGGAGCTATCCAACGTCTGAGTTCGGTGGAGTTTGATTATCTGAAAAATGGTTTCAAAGCCGACAACATGCAACAGGAGCTTTATGCTGACGGCTTAACGATTTCTTTCCTTCGCAGCATGGAAGAAGTTACCAGTCAGATTTTGCCAAAAGTTCCGTCTGTCCTAAGTGAAGTGCAGCGTGAACTTGCCATTGATTCTATCTCCAGTGAGTTACTCAAACAGTACGACGATGATCCGTTTACTTCGGCACGCATAATCCCTTTTTATTCGGGAAATAAATTCTACAAAGTGGTTTACGATGTTTTCCGCGATATTCGTTTGGTTGTGACTCCACCATCTTCGGTAGGAAAATACGGTGGTGATACCGATAACTGGATGTGGCCCCGTCACACTGGCGATTTTTCGGTTTTTCGTGTGTATGCCGATAGAAACAACAAACCGGCTAAACACAATGCAGACAATGTGCCTTATAAGCCCAAATATGTTGTCCCTGTTTCGCTGGGTGGAGTAAATAATGGTGATTATGCCATGACCATCGGTTATCCGGGAAGTACTCAACGTTACCTTTCTTCATTTGGAATTCAACAGCAAATGGAATCGGAAAATAAGCCCCGTATCGAAGTACGTGGAGCAAAACAGGATATCTGGTGGGATGCAATGACAAAAAACGACACAATTCGCCTAAAATATGCCAACAAATACGCCGGAAGCTCCAATTACTGGAAAAACTCGATGGGAATGAACGAGGCAATTGTTAAGCTTGATGTCTTGGCGGAGAAACAACAGTTGGAGAGTCGTTTAGCAAATTGGATTAACAGGAATGAAAAAAATAAAGCGAAATACGGTAACTTATTGAAAACGCTGAATGAAACTTACACCAACTCCACCGATTTAGCCAGATACACTACTTATTTTCTGGAAACTTTCAACAACGGAATTGAGTTGATTCGCTTCTCAAATACCATCCTTGAGTTTGATATGGACGGAACCGAAGAAGACAAAGCTGAATTTATCAATGATAGAATCATAGAATCGTACAAAAACTACGAGCCGAAACTTGATAAAAAAGTGCTTCCCGTTTTGATGAGGCTCTACGCACAGCGTGTTCCGGCTAAATATCTTCCCGATATTTACGAAACAATAAAAACCGATTTTGGTGGCGACTACGATAAATATGCTGACTGGTTGTTTGCTAATTCTCAATTTACCAATCTTACCGATTTAATGAACTTGCTAAAAGTAGCAGATACGGAAAGATTGACTAAAGATCCGGCAATGGAGTTGGCGTTGTCTGCTAAAGATATGGGCTACGAACTTTCGGGACAGATGATTTCAGCTTACGAAAACATGATGCGTGGCGAACGCCAATTGATGGCCGCTTTGATGGAAATGGATCCTAAAAAGAGTTTCTATCCCGATGCAACCTTTACGCAAAGAATGAGTTACGGTTCTGTGAAAGGATATAAACCACGCGATGCTGTTTGGTATGACTATTACACAACCGAAAAAGGTATTTTTGAAAAGTATAAAGAAAACGATCCGGAATTTCATTTGCAACCTTATATTCTGGACGCACTTAAAGAGAAGGATTATGGCCGTTATGCCGCTAAAGACGGCACATTACGTGTGAATTTCCTTTCGGATAACGATATTACAGGAGGTAATTCGGGAAGTCCCGTCTTCAACAGTAAGGCTGAATTGATCGGTTTAGCGTTCGACGGAAACTGGGAATCGCTCAGCGGCGATATCCTTTTCGAACCCGAAATGCAGCGCACCATCAGCGTGGATATTCGCTATGTACTATACACGATTGATAAGATCATGAATGCTCCGCATATCGTTAATGAACTTAAGATTATGAGATAGTTGGTAAATGTCTGAATATTAATCAAAAACGCCGGAAAATATCCGGCGTTTTTACTTGTCATTTATCTTTCAAATTTCTTGTATAGCGGAGGCATGGGTATGTAACTTTCATCATCCCACATATTGCTGGTAATCATCAGATCGGCGCTGTAACGGTTGCAGGCGATGGGTACATTATGGATACGGCACTGACGCAGAAGCATCATGATATCGGCTTCGTGTGGCTGAGCGTTCAGGTCGTCAATTAAAAATACAGCAAGATCTATTTCCTTGCGTACCACCATGGCCGCAATTTCTGCATCGCCACCCATAGGTCCGGAATTCATACACGTGATATCGGGAAAAACTCCTTCCTCGTTCAACGCATCACGAACCAATCCACCCGTTGTGCCTGTACAAACCAAATGATGTTTCGATAAAAATTCTGAATTAAATATTACCCAGTCAACCATGTCGGCTTTTCGCTGATCGTGGGCAACTAATGCTATAGTTAGTTTTTTTCTCATCTCAATAAAATAATTGTTGATTGTAATCTAATTGTAATTTGTAGTTTCAGTGATTCTTTCAAATTGTCTTAAATAAAACACGCCAGACGGTTTAAAGTTCGTCTGACGTGTATATCGTAATCCGCCCAATCGTTAAAGAAGTCAGACGGTTTCATTAGAAATCAAATTCCGAAAAGTTCTTTAATGGCAGCAATTTTTTTATCAGCTTCTTCTTCTGCCAGAGGAATTTCATCGCGTGAAGAAATAGACGAACCTTGCACCTCGATATAGAATTTTATTTTCGGTTCGGTTCCCGAAGGACGAATCGAAACTTTTGTGCCGTCTTCGGTAAGATATTGCAATACATTCGATGTAGTTGGCATTTCGAGTGTGGTAACTTCTCCTTTTATAAAATCCACACTTTCCAGCTTTACAAAATCTTTCGATAAGACAACAGGAGATCCCGCTAATTCTTTGATTGGATTTGCCCTGAAGTTTTTCATCATGGCTTCAATTTCATCGGCGCCTTCTTTTCCTTTGCGCACCAATGAAATACCCACTTCCTTGGAGTATCCGTATTCTACATAAATATCCTGTAAAAGTTGATAAAGAGTTTTTCCGTTATCTTTTGCCCATGCAGCGATCTCAGCAAATAAGGTACACGCTGATACAGAATCTTTATCGCGAACGAAATCGTCAGCAAGGAAGCCGTAACTTTCTTCACCACCACCGATATATTTCTTCACACCTTCGAGTTTGCGAATAATATCGGCAATCCACTTGAATCCGGTGTAACAGTCGAACATCTCAATTCCGAGTTTATCGGCAATCTTTTTCACTAACTCGGTTGTAACAATAGTTTTTACGATGTATTCCTTACCTTTCAACAGACCCTTCTCTTTACGCTGCGCCATCAAATAGTAGATGAGAATTAACATTGTCTGATTGCCGTTTACTAGCACAAAATTACCTTCTTCGTCGCGAACGGCTGTACCTATTCTGTCGGCATCGGGGTCAGTTGCCATAACAATTTCTGCATCGGTTTCAATAGCCCTTTTTATGGCCAGATCCAATGCTGCCGTTTCTTCGGGGTTGGGTGAGATAACCGTTGGAAAATCACCACTGGTGACATCCTGTTCGGGAACATTGATGATATTGGTAAATCCGATAGCTCTCAATGCATCTGGAATGAGCTTGATGCCCGTTCCGTGGATTGGGGTATAGACAATTTTTAAGTCTTTTTGATTCTCAATGGCTTGCGGCGATAGAACGAAGCTTTTTACTTTTTCGATGAATGCTTTGTCCATATCTTTACCGATGATTTCAATCAACTCCTTGTTACCTTTGAACTTAATATCTTCGATAGCCGAAATCCGGTTTACTTCAGCAATAATATTTTTGTCGTGAGGCCCAAGCACTTGTGCGCCGTCTTCCCAATAGGCTTTATATCCGTTGTATTCTTTTGGGTTATGCGATGCGGTTAGCATAATTCCACTTTGGCAACCGAGTTTGCGAATAGCGTAAGAAACTTCCGGAGTCGGGCGCAAATCTTCGAAAAGAAACACTTTAATTCCGTTGGCACTGAAGATATCGGCAGATATTTCAGCAAATTTGCGGCTGTTGTTCCTGCAATCGTGCCCGATAACTACTTTTATCTGTTCCAGATCACTGAATTCCTGTAACAGATAGTTCGATAATCCTTGTGTAGCTGCACCAACGGTGTAGATATTCATCCGGTTGCTGCCGGCACCCATAATACCGCGAAGTCCGCCTGTACCGAATTCAAGATCTCTGTAAAATGCATCGATAAGCTGGCGCTTATCTTCGTTTTGAAGCATTTGCCTTACTTCTTGTTTTGTTTCCTCGTCATAGTTGCCGTCAAGCCACAATTGTGCCCTGTCGGTTACCTGAGCTAATAATGTTTCGTTATCCATAGAAATGTATATTTTTATTTACGATTTGCGAGAAAGTATTTGCATCCCATACCAAATCCACGCAGTTTAAATTATTAACTACGTTTATCTGACTTATAAAACTTTTTTAATACAACCGAATAATATTTAATCCAACTTTTATTCTACTTCCTGTACTTTATATTTATCTCCGGTCTGATTGATAACCTTACGGTAAAATTCTTCGGAATACCCTGCACGAATTGGCGATGCCGGTTCTCCGTGAGGATTACGCTGAAATTCTCCGTCTTTTTCTCGTTTTATCACGCCATCCACATACTTCACCATTAAATACTGGCCGAGTTTTTTCCATTCCTGCAAGCCGTTTTTAATTAAAGAATTAGTATGGTTAGTAAGAAAATGAACAGCTTCCGATTGAGATTGCTTGTACAAATTTAATGCTTTCTTTTCAATTTCGGGTTGCGTTTCCTTGAAATTGTTTTCCAATTTCTGTTGTACTTTTTGCATATCTATGCTCATATCGCTGTAACGGGTGTAAACCATATTCGAAACCCAGTTGTGCGTCCAGAAAGCCGATGTTTCAGAATATGTGAGCAAATCGCCGTTGCCAACTGCCATTTCTTCCGGCACATCGGAATGGCCGCAATAAACGGGATAATAAACCGTTTGAGCAGCATCGTCGATCCCAAACCACAAGATTCCTCCAATCGGATTGGGCAGCCAGGAACGCATTTGTGCGATAAAAGAAAAACCTGTTTGTTGCGTAGCAATCGGACGCTCGTTGCAGTATTCAACCGAGTCTACTTCAAAAGTGAGAGGTGACCAACGGTAAGGTGAATTAAATGGGCCTGCACCAACATCGAAACGCCAGTCGAGTTCAGTTCCCTCATAATGGTCACGCATCATGGTTTGGATATCGTGAGCGCTGAGCTTTTTGTCGGGTTTGATATACAACGGCATTGGGACGGTTGTTTTACCTTGTGCGTAAGTCACATATTTTCCCATATCTTTATTCACCCGATTAAAAAACGACCACACGCGTGCTTCGCAAAAACGTAAAGCCCCAAAGTCGAGTGGGGCATAAGCCTGAGCAAAGCTGAAATCGGCATCTTTACCGGAGTAATATCCTTTTTGTTTCGCAAACGAAATAACATCTGGAGAATATATGCAATTATTTGGATCATTTAAAGGGAATTGCTGAATACGCGCCTGATTGGCGTGTGCCGAAACGCAATCATCGGGAATTCGCACTGCCACCCAAACAGCACCTTTATTACCAACGCCCTTTCCGATCATCTCCATTACCCAAACTTCATTAGGATCAGCAATGGAAAAAGATTCTCCAGAACTGTAATATCCGTGAGCTGCTACCAGATCGGTCATAACTTTTATGGCTTCACGAGCTGATTTTGCACGTTGTAGCGTGATATAAATCAGACTTCCGTAATCCATAATTCCGGTAGAGTCACTTAGTTCGGGACGTCCGCCAAAAGTGGTTTCACCGATGGCCACCTGATGTTCGTTCATATTACCGATTACGTTGTAGGTTCTAAGCGCTTGAGGAATTTCGCCCAAATATTTTCCGCTGTCCCATTCGTAAACTTTCAACATTGTGCCGGGGCTGTATTGTGCGGCTTTCCAGTGATAAAGCTCGCCGTAGAGGTTGTAAGAGTCGGCAGAATAAGAAATAAGCGTTGAGCCGTCAGCTGATGCCTTTTTGCCTACGAGGAAATTTGTGCATGGGTACAGTATATAAACTGTTAAGAAAAAGACGGTGATGATGGAGAGAAATCTTTTCATATTTTATATTGAATTTTAAAGTTTACAAACCGTAAAGATACTTCAAAAACCGTGAAAAACCCAAACTGTTTTCGCTATATTTCGCTTAAATTTCAGAAATCGTTTGAATTAGTATAAAATTTCATTTAATTTTGTAGTAAAGAATTCAACGTTGGCTTAGTTTTATGGATTTTAGAAAAATAATGAAGAAAAGGGTATTGAGTTTGTCTATTTATCAGATAGCGATCTTGGTAGCTCTCATAGCTATGTTATTCTTTTTCAGTGATAGTAGTTTACTGAAGCGAATAAAATATGAAAATGAAATTCGTGATTTGAAAACCCAAATCGAATATTATCGTAACCAAACGGAAATAGATAAAGCTAAGCTAAACGAACTTCAGTCCAATCTGGAAAATCTTGAAAAATATGCCCGTGAAAACTATTTGATGAAGAAAGAAAACGAAGAAGTTTTTGTGATCGAATAACTTGACATTGGTTTTAGGAAAAGTCTCCAATAAATAAGTGATTTGACAGTTTTTTTATTAAATTTGTATAATGGGTGAATTAACAACATAAATATAGTTTGTTTAGTATAAAAAACAAAAAATGCGTAATTCAAAAGAAACCGTTTACCAGATTTCAGGCATTTTAATTCTAATTTCTGCCGTATTGTATCTTTTTGTCCCGGCAATTGCTCCATGGATTATGGCAGTTTCAGTCCTTACTTTTAGTGCAGTCACGGCTTTATCTCCGTACACGGGAAACAGTATTCGTGGAAAGAGATTGTTTAACTTTCAGGTTTTTTCGTGTGTGCTGATGATTGTTGCTACATATCTGATGTTTAGGAGTAATAACTTGTGGGCTTTATCGATGATAATTGGTGCGATTTTTTTGCTTTATGCAGCAATTATGATTCCCAGAGAGCTTGAAAAAGAAAAATCATCGGGAGGAAAAATTTAATTTTTTGGTAGGAAACATGAAAAGATTATTGATCTTAGACGATAACTTAACGATTTGTTTGATGTTAAAATCGTGGTTGGTGAAGCAAAATTATAATGTTGATATCGCTACGAGTGTTGAAGAGGCCAAACAAAAAGTAAAAAATGAAGCCTACGATTTGATCCTTTCCGATATTAGGATGCCAGAAGCTGATGGATTCTCTTTTTTATCGTGGGTTAAAAAATTTGACTCTGATATTTTGGTAATCATGATGACCGGTTACGCTGATATTGAAACGGCTGTAGAGTCTATGAAATCGGGAGCGGTAGATTATATTGCGAAGCCTATCGAAGCAGAAGTCTTATATAAAAAGATTGCAGATGCTTTGAAAAATCAGGAAAATCAAAAAAAATCAGAACAGTTTCGGGAACCTTTGGCTAAACCCATGGGAGATTTTTATTTGAAAATTTTTGACAAGTTGAACGAGGTTGTTCACAACGAATCTCATCTCCTTGTTATTGGTGAGCACGGAACAGGGAAAACATCCGTTGCACATTATATATTCAGCAGGATCGTAGTAGACTCCGGTCCATTCATAATCATCGATCTGGATGACACTCAGGTAATGAATCGGAACGGTGAACGTGGAACTTTTGAACAATTATTTTTACAGGCACTAGATAATGCGAAAGGTGGGCTCTTACTCATCAAAAATCTTCAGAGGATTGATATAGGTTTTCAAACTTTACTATTGAAAGTACTTACGACCCAGAAAAAAGGAGATGATTTTGTTCAAATAATCATAACAACCAGAGAGAAAAAGGAACAGTTGAGTTCCGTTCTCTTGCCAAAATTAGCCGAGGCACTTCTGAAATCTTATATAGAACTACCTACTTTGCAAGGGAAAAAAGACGTTATTTTATTTTATACTGAGCATTTCCTGGATACAGCAAACAGAGAGTTGGACAAAAAGATCAAAAAAATAGATAACGATGTACTCGAAGAGTTTTATAAGCATCCCTGGAATGGGAATATCCAGGAACTGAAAAATATAATTTTTAAAGCCTGTCTGTTGAGTGAAGAGAATACAATTTCTAAAAATATTCTTCCTGTACTTTTTAAGAATTTCACGGGAGAGATGCTCGAGTCAGTACAGCCGCAGAAACAAGCCATTGAAGGTTTGAAAAAAGAAAACTACGAAAAGGAAAAAATAGTAGAAGCACTTGAAATTGCCAAAGGAAACAAAACTGTAGCCGCATCAATACTAAATATTGACAGAAAAACACTATACAACAAAATAAAACTTTACAATGTAGAAGTCAATTAAGAATCTCAATGAATAGAATGGAGTCATCCGGATCACGTTCAGCTGTAAAATATGTGGTAATCATAGGCTATATATTGGTTGTAGCCATTATGATTATTGGATTGTTAGCTGTTTACCGAAATCTTGTCAAGTTTTCGGAGACCAGAATTCAAAATGAAGATTTAACAGAGCTTATAATTGTTGGTAATGTAATTAACCAATTATACGAAGTTGAAGGCACACAAAACCTATATACTCCCGAAAGTGCTACAGATTACTTTGCACGTTACAATTCAGTGAAGCCTGAGATCATTTCTAAGATCGACTCGTTAAAACAGCTCTCGAAAGACTCCTTACGTATTATCAAGCTCGACAGTATTGAAGTATTGCTGGATGAAAAAGAAAAAAATCTCCGTGCTATTGCTGTTTTACTGGATTCAATCAGCAAAGCTCCAAAAATAGTTCGCGAGTCAGTAAGTACGTTTGTTCCAAGAAGCCTGAATTCTCAAATTGAGAAGTACCTGCAAAGCAAGAGTTTTGTGAATGGATCAATTGAAGAGAGTGATACTACAGTTATACGAGCTGAACAAAGAGGGCTCTTCAGAAGACTTGGAGATGCTATCAGAGGAAGACAGGATTCGACAGTTATTATTCAGAATCGTCCGGTTGATGCTTCACACGATAATATCAGGTTGGCGATTGATACTGTTGTCAATATGGTTAGATACTCTGAGCGATTGAGCCTCGAAAATCAGCGCAAATTTCAGGCTGCGTTGCTTCATAGGCAGTCATCGATGAATAATACGAATCATTTACTTACTGCAAGAATTGATGATTTATTAAAAACTATTGAGCAGGAAGAAATTGACAAATCTATAAAACTTATTGAAGAAAAAGATGCTACACTCAACAGGTCTTCGAGAATTGGATTTGCTGTTTCCCTGTTAGCCATTTTAATAGCACTTATTTTTGGTTTGTTATTCCTAATGGACATTAACCGGAGCCAAAGATACAGAAAACGTTTGGAAGAATCTAATGCACAAATTAATAGGCTATTGCAATCGCGCGAAAAATTGATGTTGTCAGTTTCGCACGATATAAAAGCACCAATGAGCTCCGTTCTGGGTTATATAGAATTAATGGAATCAGGAGCCGATGAAAATACGCGAAAAATGTATTTAACCAATATGAAAAAGTCGAGTGACCATGTGTTACAACTGGTAACTAACTTGCTCGATTACCAGAAAATTGAATCCGGTACATGGTGGCGCAAGGAGATGAATTTCAATATGTATGAGTTAATTGAAAATACAGTAAACAGTTTCAAACCTCTCGCCGAAAAGAAACAACTTGAGTATCGGATAGTTAATAAAATACCAAAAAAGTTGCTTGCTTTTGGTGATCCGTTTATGATTCGTGAAATTTACTCCAACCTCATATCCAACGCTATAAAATATACGCCTAAGGGAAAAGTGGAGGTTCTTGTCGAGTCGGAACAAGTAAACAAAAATTCAATTTTGAAATTCACGGTAAAAGATACCGGGTTGGGAATCAGTAAAGAGCATCAGGAATATATTTTCCAGGAGTTCACACAGATAAAATCCGATAAAATAGAGCATCACGTTGAAGGAAGCGGGCTTGGTTTAGCAATAACAAAAGGTTTAATAGATCAACTGAATGGAAGGATTCACCTTCGATCCGAAATAGGAAGAGGTTCTGAGTTTTTTGTTGAGATCCCGCTCGAAACATCCCGACCTATGGAAGTGTTGAGCTTAGAAAAAGATTATCCCGATTTTGACATTGAAAACATCTCTGTTCTGGCAGTTGATGACGATCCTATTCAGTTGACGATGATTTCTGAAATGCTCAAATTGAAGAAAATAAATGTTATTACCGAACTCAATCCCGAGAATGTATTGAACATTCTGAAAAACAATGTTTTCGATTTGATATTTCTGGATATACAAATGCCGAGTATGAATGGGTTTACACTTGTAAAACGAATTCTGGATTCCGATTTGTTGCACGCGAAATCAGCACCAATTATTGCTTTGTCTGCAAAATCGGATTTATCATCATCGGATTTTAAGCAATCCGGTTTTACCGATTTTCTTAATAAGCCTTTTAGTTCAGGACAACTTTTTAGCTTGATAGACAAACATCTGAAAATTAAATTAGATGCTGTAAATGGCCCGAACGATGACATTAAAGGTATTTCTGCTTTGATAAGCGTTGTAAAAGATGATAAGGAAAGTTCACTGGAAATTCTGAAAGCATTTGTGCTGGATACCGAAAAGAACAACAATGAGCTAAAGGCTTGTTTTGAGAAAGACGATATGGAAAACGCATCGCATTTTGCGCATAAGATGTTACCACTTTTCAAAATGATGGACGATGAACAATTATCAGATATTTTGGTGAAATTAGACCACAAAAAGAAAGTTACAGAAGAAGAAAGGAACAGGGCGTGCAGTGAGATACGTCGTTATGTAGATGAAGCAAAAAGTTTAATATCGGAAATAGAAAAGGTCTAATCCAATGGATTTTAAAATTATCCAAAAGTACAAACGATATCTTTTGCTGGAAAAAGGGTTATCGTCAAATTCTATTGAAGCCTATTTGACTGATTTGCAAAAACTGACAGATTTTAATGAAAATCACAATCTTTCTGTCTCGGAAATAAAACTTTCACATTTAGAAGAATTTCTTGCAGAATTGCATGATCAGGGACTGAAGGCAAGATCAATGGCGCGAGTCATTTCCGGAGTTAAATCTTTTTTTCATTTCCTTGTTCTGGATGGTTATATTGAAAATAATCCAAGTCAGTTGTTAGAGGCCCCTAAGATAGGACTAAAACTTCCTACTGTACTTTCTGTTGAAGAAATCGATTCCATTTTGGATGTAATTGACGTTTCAACCGCCGAGGGCACCCGTAATTATGCCATTATTGAAACGCTTTACAGTTGTGGATTGCGTGTATCTGAACTCACCAACCTGAGATTCTCAGACTTATTTTTTGATGAGGGCTATATTAGGGTGCAAGGAAAAGGCAGTAAACAGCGGCTTGTTCCAATATCGGAAACGGCCATAATGAAAATAAAAAATTATCTCTTGCACCGTAGTCAGCAAATTGTAAAAAAAGGAAGCGAAAATGTAGTTTTCCTAAGTTCAAGGGGAGTAGCCATTTCTCGTGTTACAATTTTTCATTACATAAGACAATATGCTCAAGCAGCAGGAATTGATAAGGAAATAAGCCCACATGTTTTTCGTCACTCCTTTGCCACGCACTTATTAGAGCGTGGTGCCAATATTCGTGTTATACAGGAAATGTTGGGACACGAAAAAATCACAACCACAGAGATATACACACATATAGACCGAAGCTTTCTCCGACAGGAGATTATTGAACATCATCCGAGAAATAAGAACAGTTAGTAACAGATTTATGACAATGCTCTGTTCTTCAATACTCTTTCCACTTCTTTTAAAACGAGCGGCAATGCCGGGTACACCATTCCATGGTCGTAGCCGTCGAGTTCTAACAGTCGGGTTTCTTTGTGCCCTGCCACCTTCATCATCCTCGAGAGATAAGCGTTTTCTTCGTACCTGCCAAGCATTTCCAGCTCCCTGTCTCCGGTAATCAGTAACATAGGCGGCGCATCGGGACGAACGTGATATAATGGAGCAAATTCATCCACAACGGGTTGTGTGTTCTTTATTCCCCGTTGTTCACGGATATTGAAATGAGTTATGGTTTGTGCGCTAAGTGGAATAAGTCCTGCAATTTGGTTTGCATCGATACTGTGTGAAGCAAGATATTTCTTGTCCAGACCTGCCATACAAGCAAGATAGCCACCGGCCGAATGTCCTGATACGAAAATCTTAGATGGGTCACCCCCATATTTTTCGATATTCTTAAATGCCCATGCTATTGCTGCAGCTGCGTCTTCGATATAGGCAGGAGCTTGAACTTTTGGTGATAGCCGGTAATTAACACCGATGATGCAGATATTTTTGTTTTTCAACCCATCGGGAAGTTCTTTTGAACCACCTGTCAATCCACCACCGTGAAACCAAACGATGGTTGCAAAGTCTTTTTTGTTTACGGGATAGTAAATATCCAGCACACAACGCTCTTTAATGTAGGTATCGGAATTTTGCTTAACGTTGTCGTAATACGGAATATTGCTAATGGTTTTATACTGCGCTTCCTGAGAAAAAACATTTAACGAAACGCTGATTAACAGAAAGATAAAAAGAAACTTTCTCATTTTTAATTATACATTATGAATTATACATTGTTTAAAACACCCATTCTTCACTTGTACGTGATGTGGGAGTTCCCTGATTTGTCCTGCCTGCGCCGAAACTCAGCAACCGGCCTTTTAAATCGAACGACAGCCATCGGTCGGAAAGTTGCAGTTCTGATCGGTTGGTGTAGAAAACCTGCTTGGCTTTGAAATTCGCTAGTTCTGGAAGTAAATCGTACACATCTTCTACAATCATTTTAGTCTGAAGCTGATTCCACCTTTCGTTGAAACTATTGCTTGCCAGAGCGGTAGTCATTCGAATCATATCGTCCGCGTTATTTAAATAGGTGTTTTTAGCATCTTCGTTTTTGAAGATTTTTATCACATACGTGCGTTCGCCTTCATCGAGCAAATAACTGGATTGGAAAAGTTGTACGTAATTTCTGTACCGATGTCTGTTTAATGTTTCGCGGACAAAAGCCCTGAATTCGCTTTCAACATCCGCTTCGGTTGAATTTACATCCCACCGGATGGTTTGATATGCGACATCGTTTTTTATTTTTACAGCTGTTTTTCCACCAAAAGTCAGCGTTTCGCAACTATTCAACGAAACAAGTATTACACCTAAAAAAATAAGTTTCAAAAGATTTGTTTTCATCTGTCTGTTTTTAGTTTATGTTAAATACACTCTTTTTTAGAGTCGCAGATGCGATAATGGTTTAAACCAAATTTGTTTTTATAAAACAGCCAAAAAACCGGTAATCATCAGTACATTGATAAAATCGATAAAAAATGCCCCAACAACGGGAACAATAAAATACGCCACCCGCGAATAACCGAACTTGTCACAAATGGAATCCAGATTTGCCATTGCGTTGGCCGTGGAACCCATGGCGAAGCCAATCAGTCCCGATGTGGAAACCGCAGAATCATAATTGCGCCCCATTGCCGGAAATGCCACAAACCGGGGAAAAAGATACATCAACGCCACCTGGGCGAGCAACAAAACAATCAACGGCAACGCCAAACCACTTAACTCCCACAGCCGCATAGTCATAATAGCAATGGATATGAAAATATTCAGACAGATATCGCCAATCAGTTGGATTTCGGTGTTGAGCGTGAAATCTTCTCTCGCATCCATAATATTGCGAATAATTGCCGCCACGATCATTGGCCCGATATAAATGGGAAATTTTACTGTTCCGATAAAGATCCCCATAAAATTGTTCAGCAACTCTGTAAAAATAACACCAATTCCCATTGAAATAAGGATCAGAAACGATGCTTTTGTAATTCGTTCTCCATCCATCGGGATATCGTGGGTTTGCATCGCATCGATTTTCTGTTCTTCTATATCAGCTTTTCGGGTGCTCAGCAGATTCTTCCGTACAATCAGATTATTTCCTATAGGTGCGCCCATCAACGACCCCATCAGCAAGCCGAATGTGGCGGATGCAATGGCAACTGCATGCGCACCCGAAATGCCGATAGCTTCCACTTCGGGAGCAATGGCCGCAGAGGTTCCAAGTCCGCCCATCAGGGCTGTGGAACCGGTCATCATAGCCAGTTGTGGCGAGAGATTTAGTGGCTTGGCCAATCCAATGGCGACAATGTTTTGCAGAAAACTGAAAATCGTTGCCAGTCCGAGAAAAATGAGCAAAATGGTACCACCTTTCTTTAATAACTTGAGGCTTACATTAAAGCCGATAGAAGTAAAGAAGATAGTCATGAAAAAGGCTTGCAGCACATTATCGAACTGTAAAAAAACGATCTTTGTGGAATGGAGTATCAGCGCTGTTAATGCGAACAATAACCCACCAATAACCGGCGACGGAATGGCGTACTTACGAAAAAAATAAATACGTGCTTTCAGAAATTTTCCCAGCAATAACAGCAAAACTGCCAAGCCAACGGTTACATACATATTGATGGTTATGGTCATTGCCGGAAAATTAGGTTAGAAATTATCGGGTGGGGTACTGAGTGCCGTTATGGTAACATTCTGAAAATCTGTGTCGAAATTTGCTAATAGTATTTCAACAAATTTGATGTGGAAAAATGTATAAAGTTTTGAGGTTATATGCCTGCGGTCTTTTCGTTTGAGCAATCCAAATCGTAATTCGTTCTCATCCACCCAGATTTCTGGTTTCAGGAACGCTTCGTTTTTCCAAAGGATCGGAGAGGGAGTTATGCGACCATCTGTCATAACGATCCATTTCTCAACTCTTCGTGTTGAAATTCCTTCGTAAATTTTATCGAGTAGCAGATTCGGATTGTGGGTTTTTATAATGATTGCCATGTTTATAAATTGTTAATGTTGTTCCGGTAAACATCGATAGCAACCTTTGCCGATCCATGCAACAGCAGTAAATTATTTGCCTGTTCGTATGATAATCCAAGTTCGTCCACGATCATTCGCGTGCCTCTGTCCACCAGTTTTTGATTGGTAAGCTGCATGTTCACCATTTTGTTGTCTTTTACTCGCCCCAGTTTTATCATCGCTGTTGTGGTGATCATATTGAGCACAAGTTTTTGCGCTGTTCCCGATTTCATTCGGGTGCTTCCGGTTACATATTCGGGACCGACAATGGGTTCGATTCTTATTTCGGCCTCAGCTGCTACAGGCGAGTCAGGGTTACAGCTTATCGCTCCCGTGAGAATTCCTTTCTCACGCGCTCTGCGCAATGCTCCAATCACGTAAGGCGTGGTTCCCGATGCAGCGATACCTACCAGTGTGTCGTTTTTATTTATTTTATATTCCATCAATTCCTCCCAAGCTCCGTCGTAGTCGTCTTCAGCTGCTTCCACAGGGTTGCGCAAAGCCGAATCACCTCCTGCAATCAGTCCGATAACATAGGTGTTTGGCATACCGTACGTGGGTGGAATTTCGGATGCATCTAGCACGCCAAGTCTTCCGCTTGTTCCTGCACCGATGTAGAAGAGCCTTCCGCCACGTTTCATACGTTCGATAATTCCGTTAACTAGTTTTTCGATTTCTGGAATAGTTTTCTGCACGGCTTGTGCTACCTTTTGGTCTTCCTGATTAATTTCGGAAAGGATCTCAAGTATAGACTTTTTTTCCAAATCGTTGTACAGTGATGATTGTTCAGTTATTTTGATAAACATATTGTCATACGGATTTTCAAGTATAGGAATACAGACATATGTCAATTCTACAACGTGCTATGAAATTCAATTAATCCCGGCATCGGCGATTGTTCAATTTTTCCGATCTTTATCCTTTTTTCATTAGCTACTGCTTGTAAAATATCAGTAAAATACCAGGCAATAGAGCCTACAAAATTAACTTTATTTTTTTGATAACCGTATTGCATCACATTTCGTTCAAAAAAATCAGAAAAACTTTGCTCCACAATACAACGGATAGTTTTATCATCGATATGTTTTAGTAAAAATGGTGAAAAATTCGCTAAAAACCGGCTCGGAAAGGGTTGACTATATACTTTGTCGATAATTGTCGCTTGTGTCAAGCCGTATTCAGTAAGGAATTCATTTTTTAATTCTTCCGATAACTGATTTTTAAGTGCATCGCTCACCAGCTTTTTCCCTAGGGAAGCGCCACTTCCTTCATCACCTAAAATAAATCCAAGCGGAGATACCTGTTTTACGATCTCTTTTCCGTTCCATTCACAAGAATTGCTTCCGGTTCCCAAAATGCATGCTATACCCGGTGAGTGTCCGCAGAGAGAATGAGCTGCCGCAATAAGATCGCTGTACACTTCTATTGTTTCCACTGGAAACGATTGCGAAATGGCATTTCTTACTGATTGTATTTTTTCAGGGATGCAGCCGGTTCCGTAGAAATAAACTGCGGCAATTTCCCATTTTTTAAATTCCGGATACACGTGGAGTTTAATCTCTTCGGCAATCTCTTCCTGTGTTTGAAAGACGGGGCTTATACCCTTGTTTTCAAAGCGATGCAGAATTTCGCCATTTTTTGTCAAACACCAATCGGTTTTGGTGGCACCGCTGTCGGCAATTAGAATATTGCTCATTTTTAGATTTTTATGTAAATATTTTTCTTATACAGGATATACCCGAAAGCCCAGCAAATAGTCACGAATATCAGCGCATATAGCAAAGACCCGAAATGATTTCCTGCCCATGGCTGAAGTAATACGGAATAGATATATCCCTTTATCGAAATGGATTCTCCTGCGTACGGAATGTTGATGCTCCCAAACAAATTGGCAAGCACACCAGCAAAAACGTACACGATAAGCGGATTCACACCGAAAGCATGAAAGAACCGGCTCCACTTTTGTTTGCCGTTTATGTCGATAATCCAGATAAGCAGTCCCAGCAATTGTGCTGCAAATCCGGTAGTTGTTAAAACAAAGGTCGAACTCCAGATTTTTTTGTTGATGGGGCACCCGTATTGCAGCAACAATCCTGCAAAGGCAAGAATTGTTCCCCAAATCAGCAATTTCTCCACACGAATATGGTTGTCTTTATTTTCGACAATGAGTTTGCCAAACAAAAATCCGATGAGAACGTGTGCGATGGAGGGAAGTGTGCTCAGTAATCCTTCCGGGTCTAAAGCGATTCGGTTTCCGGCAGCGTCTGTGTCTTTATACATGTGATTGATTCCCAGTACAGCTTTATCAATAATGGAAATAATATTGCTTTCAGACTTTTCGAAACCGTTTCCAAAGGCGAGTATCAGGAAATATCCCACAAGTATTGCTACAATAACCCAAACCAGATGCTTGTGTTTTACGATCAAGGCAATAAGGGCGGCAAATCCGTAGGCAAGCGCCAATCGCTGGAGAACACCCAGTATACGCAACGTATCAAAATGCATTGCTGCTTGTTCCAAGTTTTCGCCATTTGCTAATCCCCGAATAAATTGTCCGAGCCACCCCAATGCCAATCCGATAACAAAAATAAGAACCGTCCTGCGGATTATTTTCCAGACTACTTTTTGTGAAGGGTCAAAATTGAATTTTCGCAGTGACATAAAAGTAGAAACACCCATTATGAACATAAAGAATGGGAAAGCCAGATCGGTGGGTGTTAGCCCGTGCCAGTCCGCATGACGTAGGGGAGCGTAAACAGAGCTCCAGGAGCCGGGGTTGTTCACCAGTATCATTCCGGCGATAGTAATACCTCGTAAAATGTCAAGCGAAAGAAGTCGCGAAGATTGCTGCGTAGATAACGTATTCATTTATTTTTTGATTAAGTGTTTATCTTGTTTGTTTACAGTTTGATATATATGTTTTTTTTGTAGAGAATGTATCCGAAAGCCCAACAGATGGTGACAAATACCAGTGCGTAGATCAACGATCCAAAATAATTACCCGCCCAGGGCTGTATCAGAACCGAATACATATATCCTTTTATCGAAATGGATTCGCCTGAATACGAAATATTGATATTCCCGAATAAATTGGCAAACACACCCGCAAAAACGTATACAATCAACGGATTTACGCCAAAAGCGTGGAAGAACCGGCTCCATTTCTGTTGGTGGTTTATATCGATTATCCAAATCAGCAGTGCAAGAAGCTGCACGGCAAATCCGGTTGTCACTAATACATAGGTGGGGCTCCATAATTTTTTATTGATAGAGCAACCGTATTGCAGTAACAATCCCGCGAAAGCCAGAACTGCTCCCCAAATCAATAGTTTCTCTACTTTTGAGTGGTTATCTTTGGTTTCGATAATTAGCTTCCCAAACAAAAAACCCATGAGAACCTGTGCAATAGCAGGAAGTGTACTCAACAGGCCTAAGATTTCGAAAGCGATTTTTTGTCCATCAGGAGTCGTATCCTGATAAATATGATTTCTTCCCAATATAGCCCGGTCAACTATGGATAGAACATTTTGCTCCGACATTTCAAAACCGTTTCCAAAAGCGAGTATCAGAAAATATCCGACCAAGGGTGCGACGATGATCCAAACCAGATATTTGTGTTTTACCGTTACAGCAATGAGCGCAGCAAATCCATAGGCTAATGCCAGACGTTGCAGTACTCCTAATATCCGCAGTGTATCGAAATGTGTGGCTGCCGTGCCGATGGTTTCTCCGCTCGCCAATCCCCGTGTGAATTGTCCAAACCATCCCAGCGCCATTCCGATAACAAAAATGAGAACCGTTCTTCTGATAATTTTCCAAATTGCATTTATCGATGGCTCAAAGTTGAATTTTCGCAGCGATATGAATGTGGAAATTCCCATAATCACCATAAAAAACGGGAAAACCAGATCGGTGGGCGTAAGCCCGTGCCAAACTGCGTGACGAAGCGGGGGATAGACATACGTCCAAGATCCCGGATCGTTGACCAGTATCATGCCGGCAATCGTAATTCCCCGCATGATATCGAGGGATAATAAACGATTGCTCTGTTGAGATACAGCAATAGTGTTCATATACTCGGATTATGTTTTCTTGATTTTTTAAAGATTTAGCGATAAAGATAATATTTCTTGGATAATCTTCTGAATGTATCTTCATCTTTTGTCCAATACGATTGAATATCGGCGAAACGATGATTTTTGGAAAATTCCTTGCGAATGCAATCACTTCCACTCACTTTGTCGAACATATCGAAACGATTTTCGGGAGCGTGTTCAAAAACTTTGTGTTCGGGATAGAGTTGTGCTACAACTTCCATTACGTGAAACTGGATATCGGATAAACGTGCTTTGGCAAAATCGGTTAGATGAATTTGTACGCCTTGATAGTTTTGGCCTTGACCAACCGAATAATAGGGTTTTAGATGAATCGGACGGAAGATAATTCCCGGAAGCCTTTTCGCATTTAAGGCCTTGGCAAATTCTTCAGCATTTATCCATTTCGCGGCAAACATTTCGAACGGAAGTGTGTAGCCAACGCCGATTGACATATAGTCTAACTCTCCCAAAATTCCCGAAACGGGATAGAAATACGCCGAATGAGCAAAAGGAATGTGCGGCGATGTAGGAACCCAAGGCAAACCCGTTGCTTCGAAATTCATTTTGCGGCGCCATTTTTTCATTTTTACAACGGATAGATTACAAGGTTTTTCCATCATTTCGGCGTTGATCATATTTGCCAATTCGCCGCAAGTCAATCCATACACATAAGGTATTTTTAATTGGCTCACGAAAGAGAAAAATCCGTCTTCCACCAAATTGCCTTCCACTTTTTGTCCGCCGATCGGGTTGGGGCGATCAAGAACAACAAATTCGATATTATTTTCTGCAGCCGCCTGCATGGCAAGATACATGGTGGAGATATAAGTATATGAACGACAGCCTATATCCTGAATATCGTAAACCAACACATCGACGCCTGCGAGCATTTCTTTTGTGGGTTTTCGGGTGGCTCCGTAGAGTGAAAAAACAGGTACTCCGGTGTTCGGGTCTTTAAAATCTTCGATTTTGTCGCCAGCGTGCACATCTCCGCGAACTCCGTGTTCCGGCCCGTAAAGTGCAACCAATTGAACGTTTGGTACTTCGTGTAGGATATCGATGGTAGATTTCAGATTATTATCCACACCTGTCGGATTCGTAATTAATCCTACTCGTTTTCCTTGTAAAACCTTGAAGTTTGTTTCTTTAAGGACTTCAATTCCGGTTTTTACGTTGATTTTTTGTGCGAAAGATGAGGATATCATCATCCAACCTAAAAGAATCAAATATGCAATATTTCTATTCATTATATCAATTCTCTGTTTGTTCTATTTCTAATTTTTCTTCTTTCTTTTTCGATTTCCCAAAATCTTTATCTACCTTCATAAATGGTATCAATAAAAGGGTTGGAATAGTAGCAATCATTATGAAAATAAAGAAATTCTGATAGCCCAATTGCTCCTGTATCCATCCGGCGGCCATTCCCGGAAGCATCATGCCAAGTGCCATAAATCCGGTACAGATGGAGTAATGTGCCGTTTTATGTTCGCCTTGTGAAAAATAAATCAGATACAACATATAGGCGGTAAACCCAAATCCGTAGCCGAATTGTTCGATAGCTACCGCCACGTTTACCCAAATAAAATTTTCGGGCATATACATCGACAAAAACACGTATGCCGCATTGGGTAAAGTAATAGCAAGTGCCATCGGCCAAAGCCAATATTTCAGCCCCTGACGCGATGCTACTATCCCGCCTATAATTCCGCCAAGCGTAAGCGCGATGACGCCAACCGTACCATAGACCAAGCCCACTTGTTGCGTGTTTAATCCCAATCCGCCTACATCGCGCCCGTCGAGCAGGAATGGCGATGCCATTTTTACCAGCATAGCCTCTGCCAGTCTGTAGATGATTATGAAAGCGATAGCCAATCCGATTCCTTTCTTGGTGAAAAATGAAGCAAATGTTCTGCCGAATTCTTTCGCTACCTCGCCAGGAGTAGTGGCTGATTTTCCGGTATCGGAGGCAGGGCGCGGGAGGGCAAACTTGTGATACACGAAAAACGCGACGAATAATCCTGCCAAAATAAAGAATGTGATGCTCCAGGCGAAAGGTACTTTTCCGGTGGATTTTTCCAATCCTCCTGCCAGAATCACTAACAACCCTTGTCCGGTAATCATCGCTAACCGATAAAAAGTGCTTCTGATTCCCACGAAAAATGATTGCTGCGAATCGTCTAATGCCAGCATATAAAAACCATCGGAAGCAATGTCGTTTGTTGCGGAACTGAATGCCATCAGCCAGAAAAACGCAAGCGAAGCTTGAAGATAGAACGGTGTGGGCAACGTGAATGCAACACCCGCCATTCCCGCTCCGATAAGTAGTTGCATGGTAATAATCCACCATCGTTTGGTTTTCAGAATATCCACAAACGGACTCCAGAAAGGCTTGATAACCCATGGCAAATAGAGCCACGAGGTGTAAAGCGCAATTTCGGTATTCGATAGTCCGAAACGTTTGTACATAATCACGGCAACGGTCATCACAACCACATAAGGAAGTCCTTCGGCAAAGTAGAGAGTGGGTATCCAAGACCAGGGATTTCTTTTCATAGAATTACTAATTTTTAATTACCAATTACAAATTGCTTTTGGTGGTTTTTTGAATGGCGGTTATTATTCGTAGAATTTCATCTGCATCATCAATCATACTCTGAGCTTGTTCTTGCGATATATAGTCTGTATCTCTTAAAAGACGAAGCCAATAACGGGTTTCACGTGTTTCTCTGTAAGAAACACCTAATTTAGCTAAAAAATCTTTTTTCGAAAGTCCACCAACGGATTTTTCTGCATTAGAACCAATAGATGTACCACTACGAAGAATCTGCTTTGATAGTTCAAATTCCTTTTTCTCTTTGCATAAAAATTGATGCAATCGGACAATTCTAATAGCAAAATCATAAGTTTTAGTTAAAATAACATTTTCTTTTTCAATGTACTGCATAATTAGTCTTTAGCAATTAGTAATTAGTAATTTTTCTTCATCTCCGAAGTTGGAAAATAATGATTTAGGATTGCTGTATAACTGTGTCCCTTTTCCGCCATCATTGCCGCACCAATCTGGCAGAGACCAACGCCGTGTCCCCAACCCGCGCCCGTAAGCGTGAAACGTTGCGGAATGCCTTCATCGTTTTCATCATCGGCATCCACTACGAAAGCGGAGCTGTAAAGATGCGACTTTGATAATGTTCGACGAATTTCTAACTCTTTACCGATAATCATTACACGCAGTGTACCGATGATTTTTAGTCGGATGATGCGCCCCGAAGTGCCGCGTTGCAAGGGTTCGAGGGCGATGATTTCGCCAAAATCGATTCCCGAACGGTTTTTGATAAGCGACGCGATTTCTTCTTGCGAATAAACTACTTTCCACCGGTAAAAATCGGCTGTTTCCTGGTCGTAATCGTTCAAAACCTGTTTCAACACTTTCGCATCCTGCGTATTGCAAAAAGCGGGAGGCGAGGTGCGAATCCAGCGGTCGGCTTCTTCTTCCATAGTCAAATCAGGCAATGAATTTGTGTTGTCGATATCCGCTTTTCCTTGTAGATAAGCGTGCGGAATGGCTTCCCACACGTTCTCGAACGTTTCCATTACGCCGCCGCAGCATTTCGAGAATCGGGCATCGCAGATAATATCGTTATAGGTAAGCACTTCGCCGCGTGTTTGGTCGATAACCTGCTTCACCAGCGGTGTTGACTGCTTGGTAATTCCCTGATAACGTTGGCAATGGTCGTCGGCGCAAACATCGAACCGGGTGTGGTCTTCGCGGTCGTACCAACGAACAATTTCGGTGGGTGTTACAAACGAAGTTTGATAATCTTTTTCAATCGATTTGTTTTTCTGAATCTGTGCCAGTAGCCAGCTTCGCGAAATTACGGCGTGCGCCTTGAGCAATTCTTCGGAACTGGTGGCACTCATTTCGGACGAGATTACGCTGGTGAGATAATCTTCCAACGAGACGATATTGATTGCCGAAACACCACCGTTTTCTACCATAAACTTCAATCCTCCCAAAAATCGTTGGTTTTCTCTCCGTTCCCAATGAAAATTTACGCCGATAATCACCTCTTTCAGTTCGAACGAATCGGTGTGCAGGTCATCTGCCTCAAAAGTAATCTCTTCATATTGGTTACCATTGAAAAGAATTTTTCCATCCGAAATTTCTACGGAATAATTGCCCGCGGGAAATTCTTCGCCCTGCAATTGATAGGCTGAAAGTAACTCGAAATGGATGTTGGATTGATTGAGAATAATTCCAACGTGGATTAACGGTTCTGATCCCGCATCTGACGGATTACCCGTCTGATGCATTGAAATTTTATGATTTGTGTCCATATCTTATTTGTTTATCCGTCAGACCGTAAATCGGTCGGACGGGGTGGAGGCTAATTTCGTTAGCTTATATTGATTTTATTTTAGTCTTAATTCTGTCGATAACTTCTTTTTTTGATATTTGCGTCAATTCTTTATCTTTTTGTAGTTTTTCTATTGCTGTTTCATAAGTTTGTGCAGCTTCATCTTTTCGATTTAGATGCAATAACGCATCGGCTTTAATTTCATAAAACTAATAAACACCTCAATGCGTCAGACGGATTTGAAACCGTCAGACGCGGAAGCCACGTGCTTACAATTCCCATAAATAGTAATTGATTGTATTTATTTCAACTCCAAAAAGTTCTGCCATGCGTTTTTGCGTGAGCCAAAATGTTCCGTCTTCGTACTGAACTTGTACGCTGGTATTCCCTGTTTCAGTGCTATATAAAATGATGTGAACGTTCATAAATGAGTATTTTATAAAAATTAAGTAGGACATCTTCCGTCCTATCCCGGACACTCTTCGTCCCAAGTGGGAAATTCTTCGTCCCAAGAGGGAAACTGTTTGTCCGAGTTAGGAAACGCTTTGTCCCAAGTGGGACACACTTCGTCCATGTTGGGAAATTCTTTGTCCCAAGTGGGACATTCTTCGTCTGAGTTGGGACGCGGAGTGTCCAAGATGAATGAAGCGTTGTCCCTGCTATTTTATTTCATTTCCTTGCGTGCTTGCAATTCCCACGTTCTAATTCTATCTTTGTACGTATTGTGCGCGTTCATTTTCACGATGTCGAGCGACGCGTCCGAGTTGTCTTCCCAACGGCGACACAAATACAGCACATCGTAAATTCTTCCTATTTGATAGCGGCGCGAAATATTCAACCCAAGGGCGTAATCTTCGCCGTAGCTGGTATTGGGAACTTTCACATCCCGCAAAACCGGCGTGTAAAACGCGCGCGGTGCACCCAATCCGTTGATGCGAAGAGCGTTGTTGCGGCCGTTATCGGGAGTCCACTCGCGGTGGTCGATAATTCCCGGAGGGATTTCTTCCATTGCGAAATTGGTCATTTGGTACGTGCCCACAACCATGGCACAATTCTGTTCGTAGAAGGCGTTCACGATTTTTTGCAACGTGTTTTCATCGCTATACACATCGTCGCTATCCAGCTGCACGGCAAATTTACCGCAATTTGCGTGATGCACGCCCATATTCCAGCATCCGCCGATTCCTAAATCGTCGCGATTGGGAATAACGTGAATCAATCGCTCGTCCTGAAATTCACGGATAGCCTCGGTTGTGCCGTCGGTTGAATGATTATCTACGATGATGAGGTTGAATTTGAAATCGGTTTTCTGCATCAACACCGATGCGATGGCATCTTGGATGGTTTTGATGCGGTTTCGCACGGGAATAATCACCGATGCTTCGTATTCGAACGACGAGCCTTTATCGAAATCAATTTTCTCGAAACTGGGTTTCAAGTAGGCTCCAACGTCTTTCAAATGCTGCGTGCAGGCTTGCTCCATTTCCACTTGCGCGGCACGGTTTTTCGGGTCCACGTAATCGAAAATCTTCTGTCCCGATGCGCGGGTGTCTTCTTCCATCTCGGTATAAAGATATTCGTTGATATGCACAAGCGGATGATGTTGCGAAACTTTCAGCCGCAAATCGTACAATCCCGCAAATTGGTACGACTCCGTTTTCATTCGCTTGGCGGCATCTTTCAAAGCTTTGGCGTTGTAAACAAGCAGTGAGCCGAAATTGAAATCGTCGCGCAAACTGCCTTCCTGATAATCGATAACGGGATGGTTTTTCTTTTCGCCGTTCGCCACAGCATAATAATCGGCGTAAACCATGCCGGCGTGGGCGTCTTCCGCAATGCGCAGCATACGTTCCAACGCGAAATAACCGAGTTTGAGCACGGTGGATTTTTGATAAATCAACGTGTAATCCGCCGATGATTTTTCAGCAATTTTCCGGATGGTATCGGTGCTTTGCAGCGTGTCAATCGCGATATTTTTGCATCCGGCAATGGTTTCCGTTACGTTTTCGGGCGTGAGCAGGTAAATCTTTTTTACCCGTTCCGATTGTTTTAACTCTTCCACGGTTTTTACTGCCTGCTCGGGCTGCGTGAAGAGGATGAAGGCGTTTATTTTTTTCATTGTTGTGAGTATATTTAAATTTACTTGAATCTGTCTTCGCCTGAAAGGCGTCATTTCCATAACCGTAAGCAAACAGCTTACGGGTTAAAGACGAAGGCGCACATCCCGCTTGAAAGGTGGTATTTTAGTCTTTCAAAAAATAATGTTCGTCTATTTTAATGCCATTTTCAATTAAAAGTTGCCGCAATTTTTCTTCAAAAGTGATTGCTGCATGATGTACTTTTTGCTTTTTTATGTAATTTGTAATTATGTCTTTTTCTTTTTCATTATATGTAAAAGCTGCAAAACTCTCTGCCCATCCGTTGAAATGAGGAAAATTAGAATTCTTTTTCAGCCATTTACTCGCATTGCTTTTCATATCACGCATAAAATCGGACACGGCAATACTCGGATGAATATCTGTTAAAATGTGGATGTGGTCAGGCATTCCGCCAATACGGTATAAATGTGATTTTTTATTTTTAATGAATCCCATAATATAAGCATACAGCTCTTTTTCGTGGGCTTCATTGATAACATTTTCGTTCTTTTTGGTACGAAAGATAATATGATATAGCAATTTTGTATAACTCATATTTCTTAGTTTTAGTATCGCCTTTCAGGCGAAAGTTTTGTATTTATTCTCTCCGTAAGTCAACGACTTACGGTTATGGAAATATGGCTTTTCAAGCCTATTATTCCATTGCCTCCAAAATCTGTTTTACCAGCTCATTTCGTTTCTCCTGTTCTTTTACTGATTCTATCGGAAAACCTAAGATGCACGTGCTGTACGTTTTTCCTTTGTAAAACGTTCCCGCGCTCAGATTATTCTCCGAATACCGGAAAACGGTAAAAGAATTGTCGCCTACGGGTTCAATGGCATCGGGATGTTCCACCACGTAACTTTCGCTGTTCAGTTCGTTGTAATACTCGAAATTCCCTTGAATGGATTCGAAAGGCGAGGAAACAGCTTTGATTTTTCCCCCAACTGCTCCGTTGTTGTTGCGCCATTTATATTTTAAGGTGTTTTGTGCCCAATCTTTGTCTTCTTTTGTGGCGAATGGATTGTCCCAAAAATCGCTTCCTACAAAATCGCCGCTCACAATAATATTTCCGCCACCGTTGCAGTAATCGGTAATTGCCTGTTGCTGCGCTTGCGAGAATGTTTTGAACTTGGGCGGTTTGGCTCCGCGTGCAACGCTCCATTCGCGCTGTTTGCCCAAAATCCAATCCACCAGTTTATAATCCGATAATTGTACTGAACCATTTTCAATGGCGCTTGCCGATGTCGAAACAAACGAATATCCCGCTTGGGCGAAGGCTTGTCCGTGCACGAAAGGATAATCGAACGTATTTCCGGCAATGGTAGTGGTTTCGTAATTGGCGTTGCTGTCGCCAAAGCCCGAAGCATCATCGTCCATCCACGGAATTACGCGCCGAAATTCGTTTTGCTGCCCGATAAAATGATGGTCGGCAATGTACGGCACGCCGTTATCCACACTTCCGGCAAACCCGGCGATGCTGTCTTCGGATGTAGTAAAACTGTGTGGTGCAGAAACACGGGTAAATCCGTTCACAATTAAAGCCTCGCCTTTTTGATTCGATTTTCTGCAAACCGATAAAATTTCGGACGGAAAACTTTTTCCGCCATCGTTTACGGCTTCTACTTTGAAACTGTATATGCTGTCTTTCTGAATATTAAGTGTGTATGAATTTGTGTTCACGAGTATCCCGTTATCGAAACCGCCACCGTTGATGCGTGTATAGACGATGTAGCGGGTGGGATTTGCCGATGATTCTGTTGCATCGGGCGTAGAATTCCATTTTAATTTCACTTCCGTTTCACTCGAAAACAGTGCACTGAAATCCTTTACCGGCAACGGTTGCACCACATACGGGCGATTATATTGCGAAGCAAGGAATTTGAGCATTCCTTTATAGATGGAACGGCTGACCGTGAAACGGAAAGTAGGATCGAGACCATAACGCATATCGGCAAAGTTTTGGTGCGAAAGCAGTTCCAACAACATTGTCGGCACGTTGGGAATGCGTGCTTCGGCATAAGAACGATTCCACAGGTGGCGGCGTGTCCAATCGGGTTCGAAATCGCGACGAATATCGGTTGTTATTTCGTCCATAATCAGCTCCGTAAGGTCACGCGAAGCCCAACGGGAACGTCCGCTTTCGAATTTCTCGTCGTTGTGGTGCGTCATATAAATTCCGAGCGTTCCCACGATGGTGTCGCCCCAAAACGTGCCCGCATCGGTGTGAAAGGCAAACGCTAAATCCACGGGAATATGTAAGCCTTCGGCTTTGGGAAAGACCCCTGAACCGCCTGCAAGCCAGTTTACCCAAACGCCGCGGCTGGCGTAGTCGTCGGTATAATCGTTTTTTCCTTCGGTGCGGTTGTACACCGAATCGGGAACGCCCGCCCACTGCATCCAGTAACGTGCGCCCTCCGTATATCGGGGATAGCCGCTAATTTCGGGAGTGTAATTAATCTTTGACAGAACATTTTCTTTAGCAAGAGCCGTTTCCGAACTTTTGGTATTATCTTTTTCAAAACCTTCGGGGTGCGGCATTCGGGCAATGTTTCCCATTCCGCCGCCGATTTTCACAGCATCGGCGGTAACAATTCTGCCCGCGCGTTTGCTTTTATTGGAAAGTGTGATTTTATGGTTTAGCCCTTTATTGAAATCGAAGTACCCGAGAAAAATCCACGTGCCTCCACCCATTTTCTGGTTTACGGTAAAATCGGTTTGTCCGCCGGCGTGATGCACGCTGTAAAGCGCTTCTTCCGTGCTGTTTTTCACGGTTTGGTAAGAAACATATACGCCATATTTTCCTTTTTCGGGAATATCGGGTGTCCACGTGGCGTGACTTTCCGCACCACGCGATACGGTTTTTATCTGTCGTGCCGTCCCCATCCGGAACGGATTTTCGCTGTCGAGATAGACCCTCTTCGGATTGGCAAATCCGGCTGAATCGGTTTGTTGCCAACGTTCTTTGCCGTTGGTTTCGGCATAACCTGAGTCGGCATCGTTATCAAGAATAATTTCGTGAACGTTATAATCCCTTTCACGAGGCATCAGCACGTTCGCACCTGCGTTTTCCAGCATCGGCGTTAAAAACGGCAGCACGTAACTTTGCGTGTATAAGTCTTCTACCGTTTGAAAAGTGCGTGCGCGCTGCCATTCCCACCGGCCGAGTTTTTGTTCGTAATACCATCCGTGGCTTTGCCAAAGGGCGATGTGATTATTCGCAAGTCCTTTATCAAACGATTGTTGGGGTGCAGAAATATTTTTAACAAGCGGTGTTTTCACGTTGTGCACAATCATCCGGTTTTTATCCTTCGCCGATTGGCGATAAAAGTTGGGAACAAGCGTACTTATTTCTTGTCCGTCGGAAAACATACTGATACGATACTTCTTTTGTGCCGAAGGCAAGTAATATCGCACGCTATCGTAAATTTGACGAACGGTATGTTCGCGCATCGGGAGGTAGGAGAGCGAGAGGTTGGTGTAAATTTCTATGGACTTTTTGCGGTTGTTTAGGGCAATGCTGTCCACCGTAACCCTACCCGGACGAAGCAGAATTTCTTTATAGATATTGGTCAATGAGAAGTTTAAGTTATTCTTTAGATCATCATTGTTAATATCCTGTGAAAAAGAGGGGTAGTAAATTGATATAGCTAAAAGTATGAATAAAATCTTTTGTTTCATAAGTAGATTTTATTTCTTATTTTGCATCCTTTTGTAAGTTTCGAATGTATAGTTATAGGTGTGCTTTTCATCCGCTTTATGTTCCTCTTTCTCTACTAATTTCCATTCATGGAAATTAATTTCCGGAAAGAATGTGTCAGCATCTTCAAATATGTGGTGAATGTGTGTGAGGTATAACTTATCGGTCAATTCCAACGATGAACGATACAATTGCCCACCGCCGATAATAAAAATTTCTTTGTCGGAAGGAGCTTTTTCAAACGCTTCATTGAGGGAGCGAACTACAATACAATTCGGATAATTTTCGGCTTTATCGGATGTAATTACCATATTGGTTCGATTGGGCAGCGCACCTTTCGGCAACGATTCATACGTTCGCCGCCCCATTACCACCGTATGCCCCGAAGTGATGTTTTTAAAATGTTTTAAGTCGTTGGGTAAGTGGCAGAGTAAATCGCCGTTGCGGCCAATGGCGTTTTTCTCGTCTACGGCGACAATAATAGCCCCCCTTAATCCCTCCGAAGGGGGGAGAGGGTTAGCCGGATTATTATCTATGTGATACATATGGGACATTTTTTTCAGTTTATAAAAGAGTTACTGCATTTCCGAGCCTCCCCTTTGGGGAGGTTGGTGGGGCCTATACGCTTACTGTTCCTTTAATATGTGGATGCGGGTCGTAATCCGTCAACTCGAAGTCTTCGAACTTAAAGGAAAAAATATCTTTCACATCCGGATTTATTTTCATTTGGGGTAAAGTACGTGGCTCGCGCGAAAGCTGCAGGTTCACCTGCTCAAGGTGGTTCAAATAAATATGCGCGTCGCCAAATGTGTGGATAAAATCGCCTTCTTCTAAACCTGTAACTTGTGCCATCATCTTCAAAAGTAATGCATACGAAGCGATATTGAACGGTACGCCAAGAAAAATATCGGCACTGCGTTGGTAGAGTTGCAGGCTCAGTTTGCCGTCGGCCACATAGAACTGAAAAAACGCGTGGCAGGGCGGCAGATTCATATTCGGAATATCTGCTACGTTCCACGAACTTACAATGATTCGGCGAGAATCAGGATTGTTTTTGAGCGTATTTACCACTTGCGAAATCTGATCGATATGTCCACCGTAGTAATCAGGCCACGAGCGCCACTGATAACCGTAAATATGCCCTAAATCACCGTCTTCTCCTGCCCACTCGTCCCAAATGCGCACACCGTTATCATTGAGGTACTTTATGTTGGTATCGCCATTCAGGAACCACAACAGTTCGTGGATAATCGATTTTAAATGTAGTTTTTTGGTTGTCAGTACCGGAAAACCATCGCTCATCTTGAACCGGCTCTGATGTCCGAATATACTGATAGTTCCTGTTCCGGTGCGGTCTTCTTTTCGTACACCTTCATCCAGTACGCGTTGAAGTAAATCTAAATATTGTTTCATTTTCAAAAAGAGTTTCACACAAAAATACGGGTTTATTTTGTTATCTCAAACAGTATTATCCGAAAGATTGCCGAACGAAATTTTCAAGAACTAATAAGCATTATAAAAATTAATTGTTGATTTTTTCCACGTGCATATTTTTTTATCAAACTAAATAGGTTTTGTAACGTTAAATAGGTATCTTTAGAAAATTTTTAATCAAATTAACGACATGAATTTATCTGAATTATTAAATGGCCCAATCGGGCAAACGGTTATAAACAATGTAGCCAATCAGTTGGGAATGGACGAAAGACAAGCTGCAAGCGCAATAAGCGTTGCTCTTCCGGCTATTTTGGGTGGAATGCAAAGAAACGTTCAGTCTCAGCAAGGTGCGCAAAGCTTAAACAATGCGTTGGACGATGCCAGGCACGATGGAAGTTTACTGGAAAATCTCGGTGGCCTTTTGGGTGGAAATTCTCAGGCAATCAGCCAGGATGGAGGTAAAATTTTAGGTCATATTTTTGGTGCCAACAAACCGGCCGTGGAACAAGGAATTTCTCAAAAAACAGGAATCAGTCTGCAAAAAATTGGTCCGCTTTTGGCTATTCTGGCACCGATTGTAATGGCTTATCTCGGAAAAGAAAAGCGTCAGACCAATACCAACGCCGGAGGGCTTGGTGATCTGTTAGGCGGTTTGTTAGGTGGCGGACAACCTCAAAGACGAAGTGGTGGCGGCTTGATGGATATGGTAGGCGGTTTGCTGGATAAAAACCGTGACGGTAACGTTCTCGATGATATTTTGGGAATGATTAAATAAGAAAAACATAAGAATATATTTTCTGAAGAAAGTCCTGAATAAGGACTTTTTTTATTATTTTTTGAAAAAAGTAAACAATTGCTTTCAGAAATGCGTTTTAACAGTTAAACGAATGTAATTTTTTTCAGTCTATAACTCAAGAAAAAACTCTTAATACTTACACTTATGAAAAGAAATGTCTTTACTTCTCTGTTTGCCGCTATTCTTTTATTGGGAGTAACTTTTGGCGTTACTTCCTGTTCAAATAACGATGATATTGCTGAAACACAGTGGAAAGTTATTCCTATATCGATAAAAAAAGCTGACTGGAAATGGAATGCTACAGAGGGACAGTACGAAGCCATTGTGAATCTGCCCGAACTTACTCAATTTGTTTTTAATGAAGGAGCAGCAATGGCATACGTAAAATTTAATGCAAATACCAAAGCTCCGCTCCCGTATTCTAAATCATATTCTTATGAATATACTGGTGAAGATGGTAAAACGTATACAGGATATTATACAGAACATATTCAATGCGATTTTCAGCTTGGAAGTCCTTCTACTGTAGCTTTTTATATAGAAGCATCGGATTTGCAAAGAGTTGATGCATACTTGGAAGACAGAAATTTTGAAGTAGTATTAATCTGGTAAAAAACTAATAAAAATGAAAAGAAAAATTTTGTTTGCTTTTTCGTTGTTTCTTGCCCTTCTTATAGGATATTCCTGTACGAGCTCTCCTTCACAAGACTATCTGGATGAGTTCGAAGTAAGGAGAATGATAGATGAAGCCATTAAGCAGAATAACGAAAAACTTGAGTTTACTCAGTGGAAAATAATAAATATCGCTGCTAAGAAAGCAGACTGGGTATGGGATGAAACAGTAGGAAGATACGAAGCCATATATGATCTTCCTGAGCTAACAGAGTTCATTTATGAAGAAGGTGCTGCTATCGGGTATGTTTTTCTTGGAACTCAGGGAGTGGATGAAGTGCAAAAACTTCTTCCGTTTGTTCATACTTACTCTGAAACAGATGATCAAGGAAATACTATAGCCTATACAGAAACGATCAGTTGTGATTTTCAGTATGGTAGTCCAAGTACCGTAGCATTTTTTATACAAGCTTCTGATCTGTTCAGAGCCGATCAATATCTTGCAGATTACAATTTCCGCGTTGTTTTGATTTGGTAATTATATAAACAGCGGCAGTGTATCTGCCACGATAAACGAACTTCCGCCGATGAAAATGAAATCGTTTTCATCGGCGTTTTCTTTGGCTGCTTTTATGGCTTCGGGAACGTTCCCGAAAGTGTCTCCATGCAGCCCGAAAGCTGCCGCTTGCTCCGCAAGCACGTTTTCGCCTAGGGATCTTTCTACGGATGCTTTAGTAAAATAATAAATGGCATATTGAGGCAACATGGACAAAACCGAGGTGATATCTTTATCGTTTACCATACCGAAAACAATATGTAATCGATGGTGTTTTTCCTGTTTCAGTTGCTCCACTATATAACGGATTCCGTGAGCGTTATGCCCCGTGTCACAAACTATTTTAGGATTCTCTTGCAGTACCTGCCAACGTCCCATTAATCCGGTTAATTCCACCACATGGGCAAAACCGTGGTAAACGGCTTCCTTCGGAATTTGATATCCGATTCTTTTCAATTCAGCTACTGCCGATAGTACCGTTTTTGCATTCTTTTCTTGTGCGAAGCTGCCTAAATTGTTTATTAAATCAGGATATTCGTGAGTATGAATAAGCCAACCATTGTTATTTTTTTGTGCGATAAAATCTTTCAAAAATGTTTCTGTGAAAACGATTGGTGCATTTTCAGAATTAGCTTTGTTTGTGAAAACTTGTTTTACTTCTTCATTGTCGATTTCACCAATAACAACAGGCGTATTTGGTTTGATAATACCTGCTTTTTCTTCTGCAATTTTGGGTAAAGTGTCTCCCAAATATTGAATATGATCGAATCCGATATTGGTAATAATGCACAAATCGGGCGAAATAATATTGGTGCTGTCCAATCTTCCGCCTAAACCTACTTCGATAACCGCCACGTCTACTTTTTGCTCAGCGAAATAAAGAAACGCCATCTCCATTGTTAGCTCGAAGAACGAGGGCATAATCGGTTCGAACTGTTCACGGTATTTCTCCACAAAATCAATCACATATTCTTTCGAAACCATTTCACCGTTCACCCGAATTCGTTCTCGAAAATCTACTAAATGCGGTGAAGTGTACAATCCGACTCTATATCCCGATTGTTGCAAAATGGCTGCAAGCAGGTGCGAGGTTGATCCTTTGCCGTTGGTTCCGCCTACGTGAATGGTTTTGTAATTGCGGTGCGGATGATTGAAAATAGCATCCAGCCGATGGCTGTTTTCCAATCCGGGTTTATAAGCAAGATGTCCGATGCGTTGGTATTCGGGCATTTGGGAGTAAAGATAATCGAGGGTTTGTTGATAAACCCCTAAATCCCCTAAAGGGGACTTTTCGTTTTGTAGATTGTTTTTGGGCTGCATCTTTTTTGTTCTTGTTTAGTAAAACAACAAGTGCCCGAAAAAGTTTCAGGCACTCGTATATGTTTATTAAAGTCCCCTTAAGGGATTTAGGGGTCTCAATTCTTCAACGGCAATACCGAGTATTGTCTTGAATAGCGTAATTGCTGATTTACATAGTTCTCGTCGTACGAAATAGTTACGTCCGTTACTTTGCCGTCTTCTCCGGTTACGAGTTTATAAACCGGATTCACGAAACCTTTATAGGGTGCCAGATCCAGTTTAGCGTAACGATCGAGCACTTCTTTGTGTAGCGCCGGATTTACTTTCACACCGTAGGTTTCCACCAGTTTTTTTCCGGCATCAAAGTCGCCTTCCGATTTGATTCGCTGTACTTCCGAAAGCAATTTGCCGAACAAATCACGTAATTTGGCGTAATCGTTAACCACGATAAACGTTTTTCCGTCTTGTTGTTTCATTTCAACCACATTTTCGGCTTTGCCGTTTTCGATAACCCAGTTAGAAATGAGCGCGCGGTTGCGCATATGTGCCTGTTCGATGTCTTTCCCAAGTTGGACGCGCGTCAACTGAGTCATCGCTCCGTTCATAATGTATTTGTAATACTGTGCTTTGTATGCATCTGCATCGGGAAGAAGCCCTAATTCCACCATTTTTGCATCGCCTAAATAATACAATGCGAATAAGTCGGCGCGAGTTTCTTCGAGTGGCGAACCGTAGGCTTTTAATGCGTCGCTGTCAACACCCGGAAGCAATTTACCGGAGCCGTGTCCCAGACATTCGTGTAAGTCGGTATGCAGATTGTCAGTGAGTGAACCGTATTTTTTCGATTGTTCGCGTTCGGCATCGCTCCACATGAATTCTTCGTTGAAGCCGCTACCTTGCGCTGCAGCATCATAAGCAGAAGTAATATTGTCGATGGTTACTGATTTTGAACCGTGGTCGCGGCGGATCCAGTTGGCATTGGGAAGATTAATACCGATCGGCGTGGCCGGATAGCAATCACCACCCAAAATGGCTGCCGTAATAACTTTGGCAGATACGCCTTTAACTTCTTCTTTTTTGAATTTATCGTCGATGGGAGAGTTAGTTTCAAACCATTGTGCATTGTCGCTGATAAGTTGCGTGCGTTTGGAAGCTTCTTCGCTTTTGAAGTTCACTACCGATTCCCAGGTTGCTTTCATTCCCAGCGGATCGGTGTAGGTTTCGATAAAACCGTTAATGAAATCCACACGTGATATAGTATCGGTCACCCATTTTACCGAGTAATCGTCAAACGTTTTTAAGTCACCTGATTTGTAATAGGATATCAACGAATTGATTACTTCTTTTTGCTGTTCGTTTTCGCCAACTCCTGCGGCTTTTTCCAACCAACCAATGATGCGTTCGATAGCTTTGTCGTACATTCCGCCCAATTTCCAGACTTGTTCGGAAACAACACCGTCTTTTTTCACCACTTTGCTGTTTAATCCGTAAGAAATCGGTGTGTTATTATTTGGATCTTTCATTGCGCTGTAAAAATCTTCCACTTCTTTTTGCGTAACTCCTTCATAGAAATTTACAGCCGATGTAGCCACGATGTCAGCTCCTGCAGCCTGATTCATTCTTTTAGGCATCACCTTGGCATCGAACATTACCGGAAGAATTTCCTTCAATGTCAGATCGGCAGCCATTCCGTCGCGGAAAGGCATGCGGCCCGGGTCAACACCCTTTACAATCGACACGAAATAATCCTGCGAAAATTTTGGCATAATTTTATCTTCGGAATAGTGGTGATGAATACCGTTTGCCATCCAAATCTGTTTAAGATAGGTTTCGAAATTTTTCCAGTCTTCTGATGATTTATCACCCATATAATTTTCGTAAACACCTTCGCAAACACGGCGAATGGTTAAATTATAGCGGTTGTGCTGGTCAAATAGAATGTCGCGCCCTTCCAGTGCTGCTTGCGACAGATAATAAATCAATTCCTTTTGCGCTAACGGCAAAGTCTTAAATCCGGGTACATAATAACGAAGTATTTCTACATCGGCAAACCGGTCAACTTTATATTGGAAAGTGGAATCCGGCATATCCGGCTCAGTGGATACCTGTGCGGTTTCTGATTTGTTGCCTGTGCAGGCAGCCAACAGAAATAGGGTTGATAGCATAAAAAAAACTTTTTTCATTTTTATTATAGATTTGTTTTAGTGTTTGGTTGCAAAGATAATATTTTTTTAAGTTGTAATATCGTTACCTGCTAATATTTGAAGCCTTATAAATAAAGAGTAAGAATAAAATAACAAGCAGTTATATTATTGATAATGTTTTGCTTATGTTCCCATTGTAATGTTGTTCATTTGTATATCTTAAAATTTTACTTTACAAATTATATGTAAAAATTATGTTTTTTGATAGAAAATTGTAACTTTGAACTTGCAAAATGACAATACTATTCTGTCTTTCAGCATCTGACATCTGACTTATATGATAACACCGCAACTCACAAACCCCAAAACCATTGCCGTAATCGGTGCTTCTGAAAACATTGAAAAACCGGGCGGCAAAGCTCTTTATAACCTAATAAACGGAACGTTTGAAGGAAGCATTTATGCCGTAAATCCAAAGCACGATAACATACAAGGCGTGAAAACCTTTAAAAACGTATTGGATTTGCCGCAAACTGATTTGGCTATTCTGGCCATCCCTGCTAATTTATGTGTTCCCACAATAAAAATTCTTCTTGAAAAGAAAGATACCAAAGCTATCATTGTTCTTTCTGCAGGATTTTCCGAAATGGGGCCGATTGGGAAAAAACTGGAAAAAGAAATGGGGCATCTGGCCGATAAACATAAGGCAACCCTTATTGGCCCAAATTGTATTGGGGTTATGAATCCGTATCATCAGTCGGTTTTTGTCTCTCCCGTGCCTAAAATGGAGTGGGGAGGTACTGCTCTTGTTTCCAGTTCCGGTGCTACTTGTGTGTTTATTATGGAATCAGCACTGAGCAAAGGGCTTGTTTTTTCTTCCGTATTTTCGGTAGGAAATGCTGTTCAAACTTGCGTTGAAGACGTGCTGGAGCATCTGAATGAAACTTACGAACAGGGTAAATCGCCTAAAACGATTTTAATGTATATAGAGAGTATCAAGAAGCCGCAAGTTTTGTTAAAAAGCGCACAGGAACTTATTGGTAAAGGATGCCGTCTGGCAGCGGTAAAGTCGGGAACATCTGATGCCGGAGGCCGTGCCGCGGCTTCTCACACGGGCGCTATGCTGAATTCGGATATGGCGGTTGATGCACTATTTCGAAAAGCCGGTATTATCCGGTGCAACAGTCGTGGTGAGTTGACGGCCATAGGCGCTGTACTTCAACATAAGAAACTGAATGGTAAACGCATAGCAATTATAACACATGCCGGAGGACCGGGTGTAATGCTTACCGATGTTCTTTCCATTGGCGGAATGAAAGTGCCCAGATTACCCGATGATTTGATGAGTGATTTGCGTGAAGAACTGTTCGAAGGTGCTTCTACTTCTAATCCAATCGATATCCTTGCCACAGGAACGGCTGAACAGCTGGAAAAATGCATCACATTTTGTGATAAACTGGAAAACATTGATGGAACTGTGGTAATTTTTGGTAGTCCCGGACTGTTTTCTAATGTTGAAGCATATAGGGTTATTCGTGAACAGCAGAAAAATTGCCGGAAACCTATTTATACTATTTTACCTTCTATCCTAAATGCCAAAGAAGAGATGGATCAGTTTGTTGATGAGGGTGGAGTTTTCTTCGAGGATGAATTTGTATTGGGAAATGCCTTGTTGAGTGAAAGCAGATACATTCCTCCGGTAGTGGAAAAGGAGGTGAAAAAAATGAAAAATGAAGCAGAAATTAAAGCTTTATTAAAAGATAAAAAAGGGCTGATTCCTACGCAAATAGGTTTTAATTTGTTGGACTTGATTGGTATAAAACGTCCGAATAATAAAATAATTTCTACTAAGGAAGAAGCGATAAACGCTGCACAAGAGTTAGGATTTCCATTGGTGATGAAAGTGGTTGGTCCGGCACATAAATCGGATGTGGGTGGTGTTGTGTTGGATATTTTGACTGTGGATGCGGTTAAAGATAATTTTAACCGACTCATAGCAATTAAAAACGCTACAGGAGTTGAACTTTGTCAAATGGAGCGTGGATTGGAAGTACTTATCGGTGTGAAGAAAGAGCCCGGTTTTGGTCATATTATCACGTGCGGTTTGGGCGGTATTTTCGTAGAAATTCTCAAAGATATCCAGTATGCTTTAGCACCTGTTACCAGAACGGAAGCATTGCGGATGATACGTTCGTTGAAGTCGTACAAGGTTATTCAGGGTGCCCGTGGAAAAGAAGGCATCAACGAAGATGTTTTTGCCGATGTAATTTGTAAAGTTTCCGACTTGTTATCAATCGCTCCTGAAATCGAAGAAATGGATTTAAATCCGCTTATGGGGCGAGGTAATCATCTTTCGGCCGTGGATGTGGTGATTAAGATTTGAAAATAACGATTCTCCTTCTTATTAAACTTTTACAAACCATCTGATTTTTCAGGTGGTTTTTTTATCTGAGAAAATGGATTTTATATTTTTATCATAAATCATTATAATACATACAGTTAATTTAATCATATAAATATAATCAGTCTAAATTTTGTTAAACAATTAAATAATTTAGGTAACAATATATGTATAATTAAACAAAATATGTTTACTTTGCGTTATAATGTTACTTTGATATGACGAAAAAAGAACAAATAATACAAACCGCGGAAGATTTGTTTTTTCATTTTGGTTTCAGAAGGCTGACTATACAGGAAATATGTGAAAAGGCTCAAGTAAGCAGAAAAACTTTCTATACCTATTTCAAAGGTAAAGACGATTTGGTTAGGGAAATAGTAGAAGCATTTATGGAAAAGGCTTTTGATGCTTTTGAAATGCTTTTGAATGACAATACACTGAATTTTGCCGAAAAGCTTGAGAAATCGATCTTGATGAAGCATGAAATGGGAAAAAAGTGGTCGTTTGCTTTTTTTTCAGACCTATTGTCGGATGAGAAAATATCGGCTTATTATCACTCACTCATTGGGCGTTCTGCTGCTATGTTGCACGATATGCTGGAATCGGCGCAAAAAAACAAAGAAATAGATCCGAATTTGAATATAAATTACATCATCTGGATGTTGGAAAAACAAAGTGAACACCTGAACGATAAAGAACTTCTTCGTTTTTTTACTGACATTGAAGATATGATTCAGCAGATGACTCAAGTTTTTGTTTACGGCATTTCAGCACCACCTAAAAAATGAAAACAATAGTGTTTTCCATATTATTTACTCTCTCCGTTTCTTTGTATGCACAAGAAATGACAGATAGTGTTCGTGTTGATTCCGCCACAGATTTACAGAAAATAAATCTTTCTTTTAACGGTCAAATTACCGCCTGGGAGATAACACAATTCACCAATCCGTTGAACTGGCAGTTAGGTGGACGATTTTTGCCTACCTTTCTTGGCAGTTATAGTTTGAGAGAAAATTCAATGTTCGACTTTGAAGCATCGGCACACATCAACGGAAGTTTAAATTTTTCAGATTTGAAAAACGTTGATAACCTGGGAGAAATTAAACTCTATCGGGTATGGCTGCGCTATTCAGGGAATAATTGGGAACTGCGCGGTGGTTTGCAAAAAATTAATTTCGGCGTAGCCCGGATGTTTCGTCCGCTGATGTGGTTCGACGGTATGGATGTGCGCGACCCGCTGCAGCTAACCGATGGCGTTCACGGACTCTTGGGTAAGTATTTTTTCGAAAATAATGCTTCCATTTGGCTTTGGTCATTAATGGGTAACAACAAACCGAAAGGTTGGGAATTGATAGGAAGCTCCCGATGGCGTCCCGAAATTGGCGGTCGAGTTGAATTTCCCGCTTTTACCGGCGAAATGGGACTAAGCACTCACCATCGAAAAGTGGATGTTCACAACTTTACAATACTTGTTCCGGAAAATACATTATTGAATGAAAGCCGTCTCGGATTGGAAGGACAGTGGGATGTTGGTGTTGGACTATGGTTTGAAACAAGTTTTACTAAACTGCAGAAAAACTCGCATAACATTGCTCTTCATCAGGATGCAGTGAACCTGGGAATGGATTATACCTTTCCTGTCGGGAATGGAGTGGGGATGACGTTGGAATATTTCCGTTACCATATTGGAAATGAGTTTATAAGAAACGGATTGAATCTGAATCTGTTGGGTGGAATGTTCACGTATCCGGTATCTATTTTGGATAATCTTACAGCAATGTGTTTCTACGTGACAAACCATGATATGAACTTATGGTTCAATTACATTAACTGGACAAGGACATACGATAAATGGAGTTTTTATGTGATGGGCTTTTGGAATCCCGAGATCAGCTTGCCCTTAGGCGGACAAATCGGAAGTAAAAATCTGTTTATGGGCAAAGGAATTCAGTTAATGGCAAATTTTAATTTTTAAAAAACAGAACTTTAACTTTGTCAGAATTTCAAACTTTGACAGAGCGAGTAAAGTAAAAAGACTAATAAATATGGATATGAAGAATGACTCAATAGTTAAAGTCAATGGCTTGGTGAAGAAATTTCCTATCGGCTCAGCGGGTTATTTTACCGCGCTGAAAGGAATCGATTTAACCATATCGGAAGGAGAATTTACCGGATTAGTTGGTCCGAGCGGTTCGGGAAAAACCACGTTCCTGAATATTGTCGGTACGCTCGACAAACCTACCCACGGACAGGTCAGGGTGTTAAATAAAAACGTCGAAAATTTAATTCCTGCACAAGCCGCGCAACTTCGGAAAGAAGAAATGGGTTTTATTTTTCAAAGTTTCAACCTGTTACCGGTATATACCGTTTTCGAAAATGTGGAATTTCCGCTTTTATTACTCAACATTCATTCCGACGAGCGAAAAAAACGGGTAATGGAATCCCTGGAATGGCTGGGATTAACATCGAAAGTTAATTCGCGTCCGGCACAGCTATCGGGTGGAGAATGTCAGCGTGTGGCTATTGCGCGGGCCATGGTGAAACGTCCGAAACTGGTGTTAGCCGATGAGCCTACCGCCAACTTGGATGCCGAAAACTCGCACAACATCCTGAAAACTATGGTGAAATTGAACAAAGAATTGAACACTTGCTTCGTTTTTGCCACTCACGACGAAAAAGTAATCGGATATTTGCGAAGGATTATCCATCTGGAAGACGGTAGCATTGCTCAAGACACGCGAGTGCAGAATCCTGATTCTCAACAAGAAAAATAAGTTTATGAAACTACTCAAACTTGTATATCGTAATCTTGTGGGCAACGGGTTAAAAACCTGGCTGAACGTATTTGTGTTGTCTCTTTCATTCGTTTTGATCATTTTTATGCAGGCGCTTCTGCAAGGATGGGACAGACAGGCGATGCGAGATACAGTTAAATGGGAGATTGCTGATGGGCAGTACTGGAGCTCGAAATACGATCCTTTCGACCCGTTTATGCTCGATAGTGCGGCAACGCCTTTTCCGCAGCAACTCAACAACGATTTTGAAACCGGGCAAATTGAACCTGTGCTAATCCTTTCCGGCACAATTTACCCGTCAGGCAGAAGTATGTCGGTAATGATGAAAGGAATCCGTCCGGAACAAAAGTTGCTGGAACTTCCTACTCATCTGCTTAAAAATGATGACGACAGCACCGATATTCCTGCTATCATCGGAACGGGAATGTCACATCAATCAGGCCTTAAGGAAAATGATGTGGTGACACTTCGCTGGCGCGATGTAAACGGAACTTTCGAGGCGCAGGATATCCGTATTGTCGGAGTATTTAAAACGTTTGTGCCGGCTGTAGATATCGGACAGATTTGGCTGCCGCTGGAAACATTGCAGCACATGACACTGAATCCCGATAAAGCTACTATTCTCATCAAATCTAAGGAAGTTGCTCAAGCATCCATAGAAGGTTGGAATTTCAAGGATGTAAATGAATTAACCAAGACACTGAAAGAGACGTTGCGTTCGAAAATGATTGGACAAAGTATATTTTACATCATTTTTCTTTTATTGGCTCTGCTGGCAATTTTCGATACGCAAACGTTAGCTATTTTTAATCGTCAGCGTGAAATAGGCACTCTGGTAGCGCTTGGAATGACTAAGAAAGAAGTAATGAGTTTATTCACACTTGAAGGAACGTTAAATGCAGTACTTGCCGTTATTCTCGGGGCAATTTACGGCGTTCCGTTGTTCATCTACTATGCCGTTAACGGCATCCCGATGCCATCCAGTTCGGGCGATTTTGGCCTGGCAATTGCCGATAAAATTTATCCGGCATTTCCACCAAAACTTATTATCGGAACCATCGTGTTCATCATATTAATCACAGCATTGGTCAGCTATCTTCCGGCACGAAAAATTGCAAAAATGAAATCAACCGATGCTATCAGGGGGAAAATACAATAAAATAGACACCAGATGTCAGATTTCAGACAATTAGCATTAGACTTCTGTCAGCGAAGTGGTTTGATATCCGGCATCTAATTAAAAAATATGATAAAGTTTCTGTTAAAAGGATTGTTGCGAGACCGTAGCCGGAGTTTGCTGCCGATTATCGTGGTAGCATTAGGTGTGATGATTACCGTTTTTATGCATGCCTATTTGAGCGGAGTTTTTGGCGAAAGCCTGGAGAAAACAGCGAATTTCAATGATGGGCACGTTCGGGTTGAAACCAAAGCATACGCCGAGAATTTATCACAAATACCAAACGATTTGGCGCTGATTGGTGTCGATACGCTGAAGAAAAGCCTCAAAAGCCTTTATCCTGAATACAGCTGGGTAGAACGAGTAGAGTTTGCCGGATTGCTGGACGTTCCCGACAGTGCGGGAAATACCAGAATGCAGGGCGCTGTAGTAGGTAAAGGTATTGATTTGCTGAATTCTGAGGAAGAAATAAAACGGATGGAGTTAAGAAAGTTGCTTGTAAAAGGAAAGTTTCCTTCCAAAGCAGGAGAAGTCCTTTTAAGTGATGAACTTTTTGAAAAACTAAAACTTCAATTGAATGATGTGGTTACCCTGATTTCCAGTACAATGTTCGGGGAAATGGCAATGCATAATTTCACGGTTGCCGGCACGCTGCATTTCGGTGTGAATGTACTTGACAGGGGAATGATGATTGCCGACATAAAAGACATTCAAACGGCTTTGAATATGGAAGATGCCGCAGGTTTAGTGCTCGGTTTCTTCAACAACAATGTGTATAATAATAAACACGCTGAAAAAACGAATACCGATTTCAACAAGCGTTATGAAAATGACGAAGATAAATTTGCACCCGTTATGTCATCGCTGGCAGAAAACGGGGTAATGGGCATATCGTACTCTTTTATCAAAAACTTAGCGGGTTTTATCATCCTTGTATTTATTTTCGCGATGTCCATTGTTCTTTGGAATGCGGGATTGATCAGTGGATTAAGGCGTTATGGAGAATTTGGGTTGCGACTAGCCATCGGGGAAAATAAAAAAGAAATTTACCGTTCGCTTATTTGGGAGGCGGCACTGGTAGGGATTATCGGGACGATTATCGGAACCATTCTGGGGTTGTCTGTTTCGTGGTTGATGCAGGAATATGGAATTAATATGAGCAATATTACCAAAAACTCTTCCATTATGATGTCGGATACGATTCGAGCTCAAATAACTCCCACAACGTGGTTTATAGGGCTGATACCGGGAATTGTTTCAACGGTTGTGGGCGCTATGTTAGCCGGAATCGGGATTTATAAACGCCAGACGGCTAATTTATTTAAGGAATTACAGAATTAAGTGACGATCGGAAAACAATAAGAAAATGAAAAAAACGATATTTTTACTGTCATTATTTTTTTACGGCATTGCATTGCATGGACAAAATTATCCATCAGGAAACTCCTTGTTAGACAAAATAGATGCAAATATGTCTTCCAAAACGGTGATTATGACCGCATCGATGCAGGTGAACAGTGCTCGGGCAACACGTACCATGACATTGAAGATGTGGGGCGAAGGAGATAAAAAAACTTTCACCGAATATCTCTCTCCAGCACGAGAAAAAGGCACGAAAATGCTGAAACTCGAAAATCAATTGTGGTTATACTCGCCATCAACCGATCGAACGATTCAGATTTCGGGACATATGTTGCGTCAATCGGTTATGGGAAGCGATTTGTCATATGAAGATATGATGAACGATACGCCGATGAAAGAACAATACAACGCTACGGTTACCGGTGAAGAAACAATAGACGACAGAAAATGCTGGCTTGTGGAAATGACAGCGAAAGTGAGCGACATCAACTATTACTCACAAAAATTATGGGTAGATCAGGAGCGATTTATTCCGCTCAAAATGCAGCAGTTTGCAAAGAGCGGAAAACAATTGAAAGAAACAACATTACTGGATATCAAACAAATACAGGGACGCTGGTATCCTATGAAAATGATTTATAAAGATATGTTGAAAGACGGCAAAGGAACTGAGTTTAAGATAAGTGAAATTTCGTTTAACCAAACTATTCCGGCTAATATTTTCAATAAATCGAATTTGAAATAACATTCCTGTACATCAATAACACAACGCCGCCGCTCCCAAAATTCCGGGATTATTGAGTTCAGATTTTAGAATTTTCAGTTTTTTGATGGAATTCGGGAAAGGGAAACTTACAAGGTGTTCGTACATCGATTCTTCGAATAACGGAAGCGAATTGGCAATGGCGCCACCGAAAATTATGGCTTGCGGATCAACTGTGAGCACAATCATTTTTACAAGAACGGCAATGTGTTTTCCGTATTCGCGCATAATCTCTAGCGCTTTTTTATCGCCTTGTTCTGCTTTTTGAGCTACTTCGTATCCGGTTGTATCGTAATTGTTCACGAAAAAGAAACTCCCGCATTGTTGTTCGAGTATTCCGTCTAAATAAGGTATTTCACCAAATTCTCCCGATCCGCAATTGGCATCGCTTAACAGATTGCCTTTTTGAATAATTCCGCCACCAACACCTGTGCCGAGAGTAATCCCTACAAAATTTTCGAATTGCTGCCCGAGCCCGTAAATACGTTCGCCTTTTACAAAGCAATTGGCATCGTTATCGATATGAACAGGCAGATTGAATTCTTCTTCCAACAAAAATTTCAGATGCACTTCGTCCCAATCTTTGATGTTTTGGACGTGGTAAACGATTCCCTTTTCACGATCCACCACACTGGGAACGCCAATGCCGATGGCAACAGTTTTATCGGTTTTCAGTTTGCGGATAACATTTTTTAGTGCGTTTAGGGTGATTTCCCCGCCTTCCGAAGCCCGGGTATCGGCAACTTCTTCTTTAATGATGTGTTGTCCTTCAATTAATCCGCCTTTTATGGTAGTTCCGCCCAGGTCTATTCCGATAATGTGTTTCATTGTGCTGTTTTTTGATTGTTGAGATTTACAAACTTATGAAAATTCTGGGAGATTATGATATGTTTGCGAATAATTTTAGTGGAATGATATGCCATGAAAAGAGCTAAGAGTAAAGAACCGGAATAGACGACAAAAGACTTTTAGATTGTAACACTGAATAGTGGTTAATCATCTCTAAGTCTGTTGTCTGTCACCCGTCAATTATCCTATCAAAAATAGTCTTATATTCGTTTACCATAATATCCCACGAGTAATTCCGCCGGGTGAATTCTTTGCCTTTTTCTGACAATATTTTCAGTTTTTCCTTATCAGATAATAATTCGTGAACTGTATCGATCCATGCATCAGCATTTTCACTCGGCAGCAAATAACCATTTTGCCTATCAACAACCGCATCCGTAATACCTTCGATGCCTGATGCTAAAACAAAAGTTCCACGCATGCTTGCTTCCAAGGCTACCAGCCCAAATCCTTCGATATCGCCGGGAACGTGAATATTCGGCATAATAAACAAGTCGGCAAGTGATAATACTTGCAATAAATCTTCATACTGCAGGCTGCCTAAATGAAAAACGTTATCCTGTTTCTTTAATTGTTCTTCCACATCCTGTGTATCGGAGGGCGAACCGAGCATCAGCTGAACATTGTTGTTGAACTTATCGGGCATTGCCTGCAACGCTTTTTCGAAAAAAGTTTTTTCTGTTTTCATCGGGCCGATCATTAACAGGCAAATATCAGGGTTGAAGGACGGCATCACGTTTTTTAAAAACCACGAAAAGCCTTTTCTTTTAACCGGCCTTCCCAACGTAACAAGAATGTGCTTTCCTGTTACGTCAACTTCAAAATTGTGTCGTAGCTTTTCAATGATTCCTCTGTCAAAGGGGATATCAGCAATGTTGCTGTCCACACCATTTTTTACCGTAAATGTTTTTTCTTTATCGAAACCTCTTTGCAAACATTCGTTTCGGGTAGATTGGCTCACGCATATTGCTCCGGCAAACTCCGATAGTTTCGGTATCAGTTTCTGCTGAAAGAAATCGAGCGGAAATGTTATGTCCAGTCCGTGGTAAGTAACAATAACGGGAATATTCGTCTGTTTTCTCAGCCATAGACAAGCGATTCCCATGGAACCGTCGTTCAAATGAATAAGTTTAATGTTCGGGTTTTCTTTCAATACGGCTTGTATTCTGGATTTAAGGCTCCCGAACCATAAAACCTTGTTTTCTCCGTTTTTATAGGCAATGACGTGTGTCTTGTAGTGATTAGACAAACCTTTTATCAGTTCAAAACTCTGTTGCTCCATACCACCGATCATGGGCGGATATTTGTGAGTAACACAAAGTATTTCATTCATTTAAATAATTTAAATTGGGTCTTTTTTGAAATTATAATAGAAAAGATACCGGCCATTCCCAACCAGAACAATTGGCGCGATCTACGCATAAGGGTTACAACCAGCCATATTTCGTTGCCGGTTACTCCAATTGTGTCTAACATGACTTTATTCCCGTACTCTTCTATTCCTATTTGTCCGGGAATGACAGCTCCGATGGTTTTAAAGAAGATAACACCCATTTCAACGGCCACTGCATCAGCAAATACAATTGGAATACCCAGCATTTGAAGAATTATATAAAACTCCAGTGCCCCAAACAGCCATTGTGCAGCCGATAAAAGAAATGCCGCAATGAAGCTTCCTCCTTTACTACGAAAGAAATTGGATAAAAGCTGATTTACTTCGTAAGCCGAAACAACCGATTTATCGGTAATAAAAGAAAAACCTTTTTTAGACTTCAACTTTTCAATCATTTTCCCCAGGTACAGCTTTTCGTGCAAGCTCAAAACCGACAGTAAAGCTGCAATGAAGCCGATAGTTATTACACCTATCAGAATGTAAGCTGACGTTTGGTCGTGGCCTATTTTGTCTATGGTAATGTAGACAGTGGTGATAATGAGCAGAAAAATTCCCGATAAAAAAATCAACGCTCTCGATAGCAAAATGGAACTTAACCCTTCTTTTTTGTCAATACCTTTTTGAAAGATGTAAGACGCTTTAAGTCCGTCACCGACAATAATTCCTGTGGGGTTGAAAATGGTTAACATTTCGCCTATGTGTTTGATGGCAAATAGTTCTATGTACGATGTTTTTTTAGTTTCTTTTCCCAGGCATATCCACCATGCAAAAGTGGATGATATGTAACCAAGAAAGGAAGCCAGGATAACGCCGCCAATCATAGCGGGCATTTCCTGCATATACATTTTCAGTTTAACGAAATCGATTGTTGCAACAAACTTACCGATAAGAATAAATACAATTATCAGCAGAATTGCTACCAGAAACTTTTGATTTTTTTTGATGAATTTATAAATATTCATTCTCTTTCTTAGATTGGGAAACGTGAGCGAGACTTTCAATATCCTTAAAATATTCTCTCGACAGCTCATCCCAACATAATGGCAACGCGTATTTGTAGCCTTCGGCTTGCATTTTTTCTTTTAGTTTGGGGTTATTGAGCAAGGTTTTTATTTTATCGATATAGTCTGCCGGATTATCCGGTTCGCACAAAAAACCGGTTACTCCGTTTTTCACCAATGCTTGTGAACCACCGCCGTTGGCAATTACCGGAACACATCCGCTCGACATAGCTTCCACAACCACATTTCCGTAAGTTTCAGAAACAGATGTGAAAACGAAAACATCACACGATGCATACACCTTTGCCAGATTTTCGTGATCGAGAAACCCCAGAAAAACAGCATTTTTCATCCTTTGTCGTGCTATATCTTCGGCTACGCCGTTACCGGCAATAACAAAGTTAACATCAATGCCCTGCGCTTCAATTTCGTCGTAAATACCAAACAGCGTTTCCACGTTCTTTTCCCACACCAGTCTTGACACAAACAAGATATTCGGTTTATTGTTTCCGGTGAGTTTTCTTATAAAATCTATGTCTTTTTTCGACGGATTAAACAAGTGAGAATCGATCCCGCGTTGCCACAATTTCATCACGCTCTCGGAAACTCCATATGATTGCAATTCCTCCATTATTTTTTGTGTGGGCACATACACTATATCGCATCGGTTGTAAAAAGATTTATACAGCTTTTTAATCAACGATTCCATAGGTTTTACAAGAAAAGGAGCGTATTTGAAATAATACCTCATGTAAGAAATAAAATGGGTGTGGTAAATGGACAGCACTGGTTTATTATTCCTTTTCGCGTAGTTTAATCCGAAAAAACCGAGGGCAGAAGGCGTTGTGATGTGAACTACATCGGGATTAAAATCCGACAGTGATAAAAGCAACTTTGTTGTGTTTAAACGCGGAAAAGCCATCTTGTAGCTTATGTTGAAAGGAATTCTGATCGCCGGAGTTTTAACTACTTTATGCTTAAGACGATGTTTTGGTGCTGTACCGGTAAAAAAGGTATACTTGAAACCATGGGTCGGTATTCTTTCTATCAATTGATACATCGTTTTAATTGCCCCGTCGAAATCTTTTATCAGGATATCGGCGAAGAAAGCTACTTTGACAGTCGGTTTAGGCTTGTGATTTATTCGTCCATTAGAGTTTATTTCTGATTGAATATTGGCTTTTGGAAGCGTTTCTATTTCAATTGTCTCTATATCAAAGTTATTTCCCATTTTTAATACAACCAAATCGTATTATATACTGATACAAAAGTAATTAGTATAAACCGATTGAAGTAATATATTCAGTTACGTTATTGTTAAGTTTTTAAGGCGCTTACATGAAAAGGTTAACTCTTTGTCAAACTTACATCTATAACTGTTGAAAAGTCAGTGAAAAATCGTGGATGAATAAAAATTGCACATTAAAACTAATAAATTTACTATTTGTGCAAACCTTAAAGTAAGTTATTCGTTATAGTCTATAGATTTGCATTTTAAAATCATTCTAAATAAAATTTACTATCAAAAAACTATCACTAAATGATTTTTGAAGAGTTTAGCCCATCGGAAGATAAAATGCTCAAAATTATCGATAATGAAGGGAATGTTATCCGCCCCGATTTATTTCCTGATATCTCCGATGATACTATTATTAAAGCCTATAAAGCAATGCTTTTCGAGCGCGTAGCGGACGAAATGGCCGTGTCGTATCAGCGTCAGGGACGAATGTTTACTTATCCCCCCAACAAAGGGCAGGAAGCCATTCATATTGCAGCCGGTAATGTGATACGCGAAAATGATTGGTTGGTTCCTGCTTTCAGGGAAGTAGGGCTGATGTTGGCAAAAGGTGTTACAATGAAGGAAATTTTCCTGTATTACAACGGCAACGAACAAGGAAGCAACTTTAAAAATGCTCCGCGCGTGTTGCCTATTAACGTGCCTATCGGAACACAATTGCCTCATGCTGTAGGAATTGGATATTCCATAAAATATCGTAAGGAAAACGATATCGTATTCACTTACATTGGCGATGGCGGCACATCGGAGGGCGATTTCAGCGAAGCGTTGAATTTTGCGGGTGTGTGGCAGGTTCCTGTCGTTTTCACCATTCAAAACAATCAGTACGCCATTTCTGTACCGGTTTCCACACAAACCAATTCCATAAATCTGGCAGTTAAATCAGTAGCGTTCGGAATTCCGGGTATTAAGGTTGACGGAAACGATTTCTTTGCCATGTATCTGGTATATCAAAAAGCATCGGAACATGCCCGTTCAGGCAAAGGGCCGGTGCTTATCGAAGCGCTTACGTACAGATGTGGAGCCCATACTACTTCCGATGATCCTTCCCGCTATCGTACAAAAGAAGAAGAAGTAAAATGGGAATTGTCTGACCCGATGCTTCGGTTGAAAAAATTTATGGAACGCAAAGGAATCTGGAAGGAAGACGAGGAAAAATTAAGGGAACAGTATAAGAAAGAAGTGGATAAACAATTTCTTGAAGCGGAGAATTTTACTCCTTATCCATTGGAAGATGTATTCGATTATATGTATGTGGAAATGCCTGATGATTTGAAAAGACAGAAAGAAGAGTATCAGCAATTTCTAGATTGGAAAGGAGGTCGTAAATGAGTGTGATGACAATTGTTCAGGCAATTAACAATGCATTGGATATAAAATTGGCTGATGACAACAGTGTAGTTGTTTACGGTGAAGATGTAGGCGTTGTTGGTGGAGTTTTTCGGGTGACTGAAGGATTGCAAAAAAAGTACGGAATAGAACGCGTTTTCGATTCACCATTGGCTGAATCAGCTATAGTAGGAACCGGAGTCGGTATGGCTCTCTCGGGTTTACGGCCGGTTGTTGAGATGCAATTCGATGGCTTCTCGTATCCGGCATTTAACCAGATAATCTCCAATGTGTCGCGCATGCATAATCGTTCGCGCGGAAGATTCAGGATTCCTATGGTTATCCGCTTTCCATACGGAGGAGGAATTAATGCCATCGAGCACCATTCCGAAAGCCCCGAGGCGCTTTACAGCCATATTCCCGGGTTGAAAGTTGTAGCTCCGTCAACACCGCACGATGCGAAAGGATTATTGATATCGGCCATAGAAAGTGAAGATCCGGTTATTTTTATGGAGCCCAAACGAATTTACAGGGCTATAAAACAGGAGGTAAGCACCGAGAAATTTACTATTCCCATCGGAAAGGCCAAAGTGCTTAACGAAGGTACAGACGTAACGGTAGTAGCTTTTGGAGCGATGATCCGAGAATGCCAGCGTGCCATGGTGATGGCTAAAGAAGCAGGAATTTCGGTTGAGTTAATTGATTTAAGAACAATTTATCCTATTGATAAAGAAACAATAGCAAACTCAATAAAGAAAACCGGACGGTTGGTGGTTGTCGCCGAAGCACAACGCTCGTTCAGCGTGGGTTCGGAACTCATCGCTATTGCTAATGAAGAGGCATTTTTGCATTTAGAGGCTCCTCCCAAACGGGTGATGGGCTTCGATACGATCATTCCGCTGGCACAAGGTGAGAAGTATTTCATGATTACACCCGATAGGATTTTTTATGAAATAGTGAAAACGGTTAAGTTTTAAAGATATTCGATTGTAATTCAATAGTAATTCAGTAGATATTCAATTGTATAGTTGAACAGTTCTTCGCAGCGACAAATTACGCGAAGCGAATAACACGAAGTGAATTACGCCACAGGTAAATTACAATTAATTGTTCTGACAACCAAATTATTAAACAAACTTATATGAGATATATTTTTAATTTTCCCGATATCGGAGAAGGGCTTGAAGAAGGGACCATCCTTGAGTGGTATGTAACCAAGGGTCAATCGGTAAATACCGGAGATTCAATCGTTAAAATGGAGACCGACAAAGTAGTAGCCGATATTCCAACGCCAAAAACAGGAACCATCGTAGCCCTTTATGGAGACGTAGGAGATGTCATAAAAGTTGGTAGTCCGTTGGTTGAAATCGAAATAGAAGGTGTTTATGCCGAGAATGCACAAGCAGAAGTGAAAAAGGAATTTGCTCCTGAACCTGAAGAAAAAGCTAAAACGGTAGTCGGCACGATGGAAATGGCTTCAAAAAGCGCCGTTTTACCTGCGAGCGATGAGGGTACGTCCGAATCACAGCCTAAAGAAGAGAAACCCGGTAAAAAAGTTTTGTCCACACCTGTTGCACGTGCTATGGCAAAAGAGAAGGGAATCAACATAAATGAGATCGATGGAACCGGGCCGTCCGGACGCGTGACAAAAGCTGATATCGAAAACTATAAACCGGCCAGAAAAGTATCAGCACCTCAGGTTTCTGCCGATGTAACCGATGATGTGACTTACGTGCCGCTCACGCAGATACGTAAAACCATCGCTAAGAACATGATTAACTCCAAGCATAATGCTGCTCACATGTCGGTTTTCGAAGAAGTGGAAATATCGGAGTTGATAAAAGTCAGGGAAAAATACAAGAAAAAATATGCTGAAAGAGGTGTTAAATTGACCTATCTTTCATTTATCGTAAAAGCTGTTGTTAACGCACTGAAACAGCACAGACAGTTGAATTCGCAGATAGATCTGGAAAACGACCGTATGATATTCAACAACCGCTACAACATTGCCATAGCTGTGGATACTCCTGCCGGATTGGTTGTGCCTGTTATCAAAGATGCCGATCGATTGAGTATTTTCGAGATTGCGCAACATATTGACGAAATATCGGAAAAAGCCCGAAAACGTGAACTTACGCTTGAAGATATGAAGGGCGGTACGTTTTCTATCACCAACTTTGGCTCTATTGGAGGAATTTTTGCTACACCGGTGATCAATTATCCTCAGGCAGCTATTTTGGGGGTGGGACGTATCATGAAAACTCCCGTTGTGAAAAACGATGAACTGGCAGTTGGCAATGTTTTGGCTTTGTCACTTTCTGTTGACCACCGGATTGTTGATGGGGGAGAAGTGACGCGCTTCATTACGAAAATAATGGAATATCTTGCCGACCCGATGGCGTTGGTTATGGAATAGCGACTCACTTCGTGTAATTCGGCTTTGCCGTTATTCGCTACGCGTAATTAGTTGTGATGTTGAATTATTCAACTATACGACTGAATATCTACAGAATAACAATTGAATTACCATCAAATTACTGTTGAAATTTTATAATAACTTAAGTGTCAAAATAAATAATGGATTACGACGTATTAATCATCGGCGCCGGGCCTGCCGGATATGTAGCCGCCATTAGAGCCGGACAAGTGGGGCTGAAAACGGCTATTGTGGAAAAACAATACATCGGTGGAATGTGTCTCAACTGGGGATGTATTCCAACGAAAGCCATTCTCGAAAGCGCGAAGAGATTTCAGAAAGCGAAAAATGTTTCGGAATTTGGAATCGATGGAGTAGATACAGACAAACTTACGTTTAACTGGAGCAAAGTTAAATCGAGGTCGAAACGTATAACCCGAAAACTAACGGCCGGTGTGAATTTTCTGCTTAAAAAAAACGGTATTGAAGCGATTACCGGGATCGCCAAAATAGGTATGGATAATTCTGTGTTGGTTGATGATAAAAGAATTACTGCCAGGCATATTATTATTGCCACCGGCTCAAAACCAAAGCCGATGAGCGACTCATTTTCCAATGCGCCTGTTGTTGAAATGGTAAATTTGTTTGATGTGGAAGATTTTCCCGAAAATATAGTAGTCACCGGTAATCATATTTCATCGGTGGAAATGGCGCAGTTTTTCAAACTTATTGGTAAAAATGTGACGTTAGTGACCAACAGTGATTACTTTTTACACGGCTTGGATACGTTTCTGATCGAGCATATTACAAAGAAAATTGCATCCGATAAGATTGACTTGATTACCGATGTTTATCCACAAAAATATACCGATGGAGAATTGATTTTCAACGACAAAAAAGTAAAATGTGACTTAATCGTCAATTGTAATTCACGAAAGGCGATCATCCCTGAAAGCGAAACGCTTTTGGAACTCACAGAGCGCGGATTCATTAAAACCGACGATAATTTTCAAACTAATATTAATGGCGTTTATGTCATTGGCGATGCCGGTGGAAAAAGTTTTCTGGCGCATATGGCTTCGGCACAGGGAATTCATGTTGTAAACGCCATTAAGGGTATAAAGGCTCATTTCGACTATTCAACCTACCCGATAAACATGTACACTACACCCGAAATCGCACAAATCGGGTTGACAGAGAAACAAATAAAAACTGAAGGTTACGATTATAAAGTGAGTGAATTTCCGTTATCGGCCAACGGAAAGGCGTTGATCGAGAATAATACCGAAGGTTTTATCCGGTTGCTTTCCGATAAGAAGTACGGGCAGGTTTTGGGCGTACAAATTGTTGCCGAGAATGCAACCGATATGATTGCCGAAGCGGGCGCTTACCTGAAAGTAGAAGCCACGGTTTACGATGTAGCCAACACTATTCATGCGCATCCCACCGTTTCGGAGATTTTCTTCGAAGCTGGGTTTGATGCTATGGATAAAGCGATACATAAGTAGAAACGTTTCAAAAGCTTCAAAAATAGTGTCATCTGTCATTCTGAACGGAGTGAAGAATCTATTTTGTTAGAATTACAGATACTTCATTTCGTTGAAACTTCATTCAGTATGACAATTTAATAGCAGCTTTTTGTTTTTGAAAAAAGTTTCGATATGTCCTTATCGCCAGAAGATTATTCCACCCTTTAGGTTATAAACTACCGGAAATCCTTTTTTTGCGAGAACTTTGGCTGCGTACATACTTCGTGCGCCACTGTGGCAGAAAACGGCAACAGGACATGTTTTGTCTAATTTTTCTATTTTTTGCTCAAAATCTCCGGACGAAACGTCCATTAATTTAGCTTTATTAATCGTGCCCTGTGCATATTCCTGGGCGGTCCGCACATCGATAAGCTGAACG
>DCEG01000049.1:0-9230 GCA_002316835.1 Bacteroidales bacterium UBA1035
ATTAACGCAACGCTACTAATGAATAATTACAAATTGCTAATTATTCGGAGAACAGATTTTTCTTTGTGAAAGAATAACCAATTCAACGAAAAGCCAACAGCCAATAGCTAACATCAGCCAAAAAATGATTGCGATCATCAAATATAATGCAGGCAACATAACTTCAGTTAAAAATGCTGTGGAGCGATTAGGATTCGAGTGTATTATAACTGATAATCCCGACGAAATCATGTGTGCCGAAAAAGTGATTTTTCCCGGTGTAGGCGAAGCCTCATCAGCAATGAAATACCTGCACGAAAGGGGTCTGGATGCGATTATTAAATCGCTTCGGCAACCCGTTCTGGGGATTTGCCTGGGTCTGCAACTCATGTGCCGGTATTCTGAGGAAGGGAACACCGAATGCCTGGAGATTTTTGACACCGACGTAAAACTGTTTCCCTCAACAGATATTGTTCCGCATATCGGATGGAACAACCTGTACAACATAAAATCGCCTCTTTTCGATAATCTGAAGGTGGATGATACGGTCTATTTCGTGCACAGTTACTATGCAGAAATCTGTTCGCAAACCATCGCAGGATGCGACTATATTTTACCGTTCAGCGCAGCAATGCAACAAAATAATTTTTTTGCCACTCAATTTCATCCCGAGAAATCGGGTAGTGTTGGCGAAAACATTTTGAATAATTTTTTGATATTGTAGATGACAACCAAATTATGAGAATTATCCCCGCCATAGATATTATCGACGGAAAATGCGTACGCCTGACTAAAGGCGATTACAGTACGCAAAAAATATACAACGAAAATCCACTGGAAGTTGCCAAGGAATTTGAAGCCAATGGAATTCGTTATTTGCATTTGGTCGATCTTGATGGAGCAAAATCGAAACACATTGTGAATCACAATATTTTAAAAGAAATATCAACTAAAACTTCATTAATTATCGACTTTGGAGGAGGCATTAAAACCGACGAAGATATACGTATTGCTTTCGAAAACGGAGCATCACAGATCACCGGAGGAAGCATTGCCGTGCAGCATCCCGAAACGTTTTTACAGTGGTTATCGACTTACGGAGCCGATAAAATCATCCTGGGTGCCGACAGCCATAACCGGAAAATCGCTACCCACGGATGGCAACAACAATCGGAATTGGATGTAGTGGATTTTATCGCCGATTACGAGCAAAAGGGTGTAAAATACGTCATTTGCACTGATATTTCAAAAGACGGAATGCTACAAGGTATTTCCGATGACTTATACACCGAAATCCTGCAAAAAACCAACGTAAATCTCATTGCTAGCGGCGGTGTTTCATCTGTGGATGATTTGATAGAAGCAAGACGAATAGGCTGCGAAGGTGCCATAATCGGCAAAGCTATTTACGAAGGAAGAATTAAACTGAACGAGTTACATATATTTACTTAAATAATAGTCAACTGTCATTCTTCGTTGCACTCAGAATGACATTCAAAAAGAAAACTTTATGCTTAAAAAAAGAATAATCCCCTGTCTTGACATCAAGGATGGACGAACCGTAAAAGGTGTAAATTTCGTAGGACTTCGTGACGCCGGTGATGCCGTAGAACTGGCTAAACGATACGTGCAGGAAGGTGCTGACGAACTGGTGTTTCTCGATATCACAGCTACCGTGGAAAAACGTAAAACTTTGACAGAGTTGGTGCACCGCATTGCCAAAGAAATCAATATTCCGTTCACCGTTGGAGGCGGAATAAATTCTGTTGAAGATGCACGAACAATTATAAAAGCCGGTGCCGATAAAGTGAGCATAAACACGGCAGCGGTCAATCATCCCGAAATTATTTCGGAGATCGCAGCCGAGTTTGGCAGTCAGTGCGTGGTGTTGGCTATCGATACCAATCTAGATAACGGTGAATGGATAGTATATATTCACGGCGGCAGAACTCCTACCCTACTTCAGACAGTGGATTGGGCAAAGGAAAGCGAACGGCTCGGTGCCGGAGAAATTCTACTCACATCGATGAGTAACGACGGCACAAAAAACGGTTTTGCGATTGATATTACTGAAGCGGTTTCTGCCGCCGTGAACATTCCGGTTATCGCTTCGGGCGGTGCGGGTACCATGCAACACTTTGCTGATGTTTTTCAGCAAACAAAAGCGAGCGCAGCGCTGGCAGCCAGTATTTTTCATTTTGGCGAAATACCTATTCCCCAGTTGAAGCAGTTTTTGAATGAGAAAGATATTCCTGTAAGAATTTAAAATCGTAGAGACGCGTTGAATGCGCCTGAATTTAAAACGTATATGAACATAAATTTTGAAAAAAACGACGGATTAGTCCCAGTTATAGTACAAAATGTCAACACATTACAAGTGTTAATGTTAGGCTATATGAACAAAGAGGCCCTCGAAAAAACCCGTCTCGAAGGCAAAGTTACATTTTTCAGCCGTAGCAAAAACCGATTATGGACAAAAGGGGAAACATCGGGGAATTATCTTATCGTGAGCGAAATTCTGGAAGATTGCGACAACGATACGCTGCTGATTAAAGCTATTCCACAAGGCCCAACTTGCCATACCGGTGCCACATCATGTTTTGCCGAGGAAACACCGAAAGGGTTTCTCTATGAACTGGAAAAAGTTATCGAACAACGAATTTCCGAAAAATCAGAAGGTTCTTATACAAGCCGGCTTTTCAACAGCGGAGTAAATAAAGTAGCACAAAAAGTGGGTGAAGAAGCCGTGGAACTTGTTATCGAATCCAAAGACAACAATATTGATTTGTTTAAAAACGAAGCTGCCGACCTACTCTATCACTTCCTTATTTTACTGAAAACAAAAGAGTTAAAACTGGAAAACATCGAACATGTCTTGAAAGAAAGACATAAATAGTTATGTGTTAGATGGTGCGATACAGTAAAAATTTCAGTCAGTTGTACGATGAAGTAATGTATCTTCCTGATAAGATATTCTTGAAATTTCGTCGAAAACGACTCTTATCGGGATTATCGGGGAAAATTTTAGAAGTAGGTGTAGGAACAGGAACCAATTTCCAACATTACAACAACGATACTGAAGTTATCGGAATAGAACCATCGCCATATATGTTTACAAAAGCCGAAAATCGAAAAAACCGACTACCTTTCCCTAATCGGTTTACCTTACACAATATCGGTTGCGGATACTCCGAAATGCAAGGCCTCATTCAACCCGAATCGCTGGATGCCGTTGTCTGTACGCTGGTGCTCTGCACAGTTCCCGAACCCCAAAAAGCACTTACTAACTTTATGAAATGGCTCAAACCAGGCGGGCGTCTGATAATTCTGGAACACGTGCGAGCACACCATCGCGTGGGAATAAAGGCACAAAATCTCCTTAATCCCGCATGGGAAAGATTAGCCGAAGGCTGCCAGCTCAATCGCCCGACCGATATTCTGCTTGCCGAATCGGGATTTCAGCTTGTTCGAGAAGAATACTTTTGGTTAGGGCTACCTTTCTACGAAGCGGAATTCAAAAAACCAGAAAAATAATGTAAGTGTTTGAAATTAATTAAAGTTGTGTATATTTGCGCGTTATCATAACCTCTAAAGCTGACAATTATGTGCAAAATGAACAAGCAGAAAAATAGACAAAAGTATCATTTTGAGTATTTTATAACCCAAACAAAACTTGTATCCTCAATTATAATTCTTTTTCTTGCCATTACCTCCGCTTTTGCGCAAGAGATAGATAAACCCAAACATTTTGGAATTCAGGGAGGAATAATTACCGGTATTTTAGGCGGTGGTTTCGGGCCAAGTCTTTCATTTCATTATGCTCTTCGGCCCGATAAAGTATTACAGCCGGAAATAGCACTATCATTCGAAAGCCAAAAAGGAGAAACCTTTTTATCCGGATATAGCTCAAGCAGCTCTGCACTCAGTTTGACAGCCGGAGCAAGAATCAATATCCGACCTCAAGCGAACTGGAATCCTTCATTGCTGATTTTGGGAGGAATAATGTCCGGAAAAGATAAATCCAACAGATATGACGATCCCGGTAGCTCAGGCATTTCCGGAGCCATTAATATCGGCGTTTCAAACACCTTTAATAAAAAAAATATGATTACTCTGGGAATATTAAATGGAGAATATATTGATGGATTTTACTTGAAATACGGCTACTGGTTTTAAAAACGCTCAGCGATAAATTGAATCTTGTAAATACTTAAATCTATACCCTCTTACTAAAAAAAATTAGCAAATAATTTTGTTTCGCTCAATTGTCATTATATATTTGCTCATCGGCAATACCGAATTTTGAATAGGAGAATCGATGTGCGACATTTTCCGAATAACAGTTTGTGGACATTTTGTCTTTCTATAAATTCAAAAGTTTAACAGGAATTAATAATCACAGTTTATTTAAAAAAAATGAAGAATCCCATTACCGTTAATGAATTACAGGCTTTGCTCAATAATGAGAATACAGTAGCCGAGGCTTTAGAGTTTTATTATGAATACGTTCCTACCAGTCCTTTTACCGGTGAGTATCAGCTTAAAAGCCACATCCAGATTATTGAGGATGATGATTTTGCCGATTCTGCTATTCGCAACTATACGCCTTTGTTTATTATCAGAGAAAAACTGCTGGAAGATGCTAACAACATTGCAAAAAAGCAAAGGGATAAATTATTTCAACAAAGAAAATCCGATAAAAACCGTAAAATCCTTGTAACAGAAGGAGATTCATGGTTTCAATATCCGAAATACAAAAAGCTCGGTATTGAACTCTCCAAGGAAGTGAAGGATGTTATAGACTACATCATAGATGAACCGGGATATAACGTAAAAAGTCTGGATGCAGCAGGCGACGTAATTAGAAATATGTTTCACTTGAGTGAATACCTGGACATCATAAGTGAACTTAAGCCGGATGCATTCATTTTAAGTGGCGGTGGTAACGATTTTTTTGAAATTTTCCCGGATATGCTGAAAAACGGTACTCCCGATTCCATCGATACTTATTTAAAAATCAGTTGGAAAACGGAAATAAAGGTTATCGAAACATATTATAAAGGTTTTTTGGATATTCTTACAAAAGAATTTCCCGATTTGCCCATAATTCTTCATGGTTATGACTATATAATGCCCAGAACGGATGGAAAATGGATCGGGAAACCCATGATAGAGAGAGGAAAATTGAAATTGGATAAGGACAGAAAAACACTGATAAAACTGATTATGGATGAATTCAATCACGCGATTTTTGAATTATCTGAAAAATACAACAATGTTTATTTCATTGACTTGCGAAATACGGTTCCTCAGGACAAAAAGTTCTGGCACGATGAAATCCATCCCAACGATGACGGATTTAAATTGGTAGCTGATAAATTTATCTCGAAGTTGAAGTCTTTAGGAATATAATTTTGTCTTAGGTCATCTTTGCATGCGTTTGTGTTTTTTGACAAAATAAAACTGCCCCGAAAAAATCAGGGCAGTTTAAGTCTATTGTCTTGGTTCTTTAATCTCCAAGTCTATTTTAATACTCCTGCCAACTCTTAATTTTCAACTGTTCTTCGTCTAACGTGCAGAAAGCCGTGATAAAGGCTGATGCCAGCCGGGCATTAGTGATCAGCGGTATATTGAAATCCACCGCACCGCGACGAATGATATAACCGTTGGTAAGCTCTCGCTTGGTGATATCTTTGGGGATGTTGATAATTAAATCAAACTTCTTGTGCGTAATCATATCGTGTATGTTGTGCTCGCCCTCTTCATCGGGCCACGCCACATCAGTAGCTTTCACCCCGTTTTCAGCCAGGAATTTCTGGGTTCCGTGGCTTGCGTACAAGTCATAACCTTTGGCATGAAGTAATTTACAGGCTTCCAGTAAATCTACTTTAGATTTTACTTCTCCCGATGAAATCAAAATACCTTTCTTCGGAATGTTGTATCCTACCGAAAGCATCGATTTCAAAATGGCTTCGTTAAAATCATCGCCAATGCAGCCTACTTCACCGGTTGACGCCATATCCACACCAAGGATCGGGTCGAATTTCTGTAAGCGAGAGTAAGAAAATTGTGACGATTTCACACCGATATGATCGAGATCGAAAACTGTACCATCGGGTTTATCGTAAGGTGCTCCCAGCATCACGCGAGTAGCCGTATCGATAAAATTGTGCTTGATAACTTTCGATACGAACGGGAACGAACGCGATGCACGCAGATTGCACTCTATTACCTTTATTTCGTTGTTTTTAGCTAAAAATTGAATATTGAACGGCCCGCTTATCTTTAATTCTCTGGCAATCTGTTTCGATATCTTCTTGATGCGCCGCATCGTTTCGAAATAGATTTTTTGCGCAGGGAAAACCAGCGTAGCATCGCCCGAGTGTACTCCGGCAAACTCCACGTGTTCCGAAATGGCGTATTCCACAATTTCACCGTCTTTTGCAACTGCGTCCATCTCCACCTCCTTGGCGTTTTGCATGAAAACAGAAACTACCACCGGGTATTCTTTAGATACGTTGGCCGCCAGTTCGAGAAAGCGATGCATCTGCTCTTTGTCGTAACAAACGTTCATAGCAGCCCCTGACAGCACGTAAGACGGACGAATTAGTACCGGAAAACCTACTTCTTCTATAAACTTATCCACTTCTTCGTAACTCGAAAGTTCTTTCCAGCGCGGCTGATCGATACCCAACCTATCGAGCATTGCAGAGAATTTATGACGATTTTCGGCACGGTCAATCGATTCCGGAGATGTTCCCAAAATAGGCACATGCTGACGATGAAGCTTCATGGCCAGATTATTCGGAATTTGCCCACCCATAGACACGATAACTCCTTTTGGTGCTTCAATATCGAAAACGTCGAGCGTACGCTCAAAAGTAAGTTCATCGAAATAAAGCCTGTCACACATATCGTAATCGGTCGAAACCGTTTCGGGGTTATAGTTGATCATTACCGATTCATATCCCAGTTTACGCGCTGTTTCTACAGCATTTACCGAACACCAGTCGAACTCAACCGATGATCCAATGCGATAAGCTCCCGAACCCAACACAATAATCACTTCCTTATTGGATTTAACAGGTTTATAGGCCTTATCAGACCCGTAAGTGAAATAGAGATAATTGGTTTTTTCGGGTTCTTCAGAAGCCACAGTATTAATACGGCGAACAACCGGTAAAACGTTCTGTTTTTTACGCCATTCGCGTACGCGAATCAGTTCGCTTTCCATTGTTCCCTGAGGATCCTCCACGTAACGAGCAATCTGAAAATCAGAGAATCCCAATCGTTTCGCTTCCGTCAAAACATCTTTCGGCAGGTCTTCAATTTTCTTGTACTGTGAAAGAACGTGTGTATACTTGTAAATATTTTCCAGCTTTTCAAGAAACCACTTATCAATCTTAGTCAGCGCTTCAATTTGATCCACCGAATATCCTTTTTCAAAAGCATCGGCAACAGCAAAAATGCGTAGATCGGTAGGATTAGCGAGCGATTCTTCTACGTTATCAAACGTAAGATCCCGATTACCCACGAAACCATGCATTCCCTGCCCTATCATTCGTAATCCTTTCTGGATAATCTCTTCGAATGATTGTCCGATTGACATGATCTCGCCCACCGATTTCATCGATGAGCCAATCTCACGGCTTACCCCCACAAATTTCGATAAATCCCATCGAGGGATTTTTACGATCATATAATCTACCGATGGAGCCACGTAAGCTGAGTTAGGCGTTCCCATTTCACCAATCTGATCGAGTGAGTATCCCAATGCAAGTTTGGTGGCAACAAACGCCAGCGGATATCCGGATGCTTTGGATGCCAGCGCCGATGAACGGCTTAATCTGGCATTTATTTCGATGATGCGGTAATCGTTGGTTTCTACATTAAACGCGTACTGGATATTACACTCACCCACAATTCCGATGTGGCGCACAACGCGGCGCGCGATATCTTCCAGTAGGGCAATTTGCTCTTTGTTGAGAGTGATAATGGGTGCTACAACAATACTTTCGCCCGTGTGTATTCCTAACGGATCGAAATTTTCCATTGGAACCACAGTGAAACAATGGTCGTTTTTGTCCCGGATAACTTCAAATTCAATCTCTTTCCATCCTTTCAGACTTTCTTCGACCAAAATCTGTTTTGAGAACGAAAGTGAACTTTCACACAAATGGTGGAATTGCTCTTCATTTTCGCTGATACCTGAGCCCAATCCGCCCAATGCGTACGCCGAGCGCACCATAATTGGGAATCCGATTTTTCTTGCAGCATTCAACGCATCTTCCATGCTTTCCACAGCTTGCGAAACAGGCGTTTTTACCTCAATTTCATTCAGCTTTTTCACGAAAAGGTCCCGGTCTTCAGTAATCATTATTGCTTCCACCGAAGTACCCAACACTTTCACATCGTATTTATCCAACACACCACTCTGGTAAAGTTCCGTTCCGCAATTCAGCGCTGTTTGTCCACCAAACGCTAACAGAATTCCGTCAGGTTTCTCTTTCTCAATAACTTTCTCCACAAAAAAAGGCGTGATCGGAAGAAAATAAACTGTGTCCGCCACGCCCTCAGAAGTTTGAATGGTTGCAATGTTGGGATTTATCAACACCGTCTGAATCCCTTCTTCCCGTAAAGCCTTTAAGGCTTGTGATCCCGAATAATCAAATTCACCCGCTTGCCCTATTTTCAAGGCTCCCGAGCCTAATAGAATAACTTTTTTAATTGACTTGTCCATTTATCTTTTGATCTGTTTTCTTATTTTTAAAAAGACACAAGCCAGTCAGCCGACAGGCAGGCATTGCGTCTGTAAAAGTAACTTTATATTGTGTCGTAAATTTGCACTCTATTCCATAAATAACTTTTCTCACGAAATTCATCGTGGATGGGATGTTCCTGATAAATATCATGGCCTGCAGCATCATCAAAAACTACCAGCAAAGAGTATGTATAAGTAGTATCGATAACTTCTCTGTTTGTAGATGCAGGTTTCCCGATATGTTTATACCGAACAGTTTCAATCGAAGCCAGTTTTTCCACTGCTTCTTCAAACGCTTTCCTTGCTTCTTCGTTATCCGGCTCATTTAACCAGAAAAACACATGATGCATAAACTTGCCGCTCATATCAATAGTTTTTTCACTTGAATTGCAGCTTGTCAATGCCGGCGTCATAGCAATTGCACCCAAAGCAGCAGTCTGCTTTAAAAAGCTTCTTCTGTCAGAATTCTTCATGCTGATAAAAAATTATG
>DCEG01000049.1:9345-15069 GCA_002316835.1 Bacteroidales bacterium UBA1035
TAAAAAATTATGTGATTTGTTGACTTGGAAAGAATCAACGACCGAATTGTGAAATCAGAAAGGAAGGAGTATTTGTACATTCGTCGTTTTAGTTTGCAAATGTACAATAAATTGGCGATTTTTCATGATATTTTCCTGTAAAAAATATTTTTTAGTGTAATATTTAAACAACACGTTGGTTTCTAAGGGAAAGTTTTTCTTACCTTTGTTTACATATTAAACAGACAAAACCGCAATGAGAAAATTTAAAATTGCCATTTGGGCTGCAATTGCTCTGCTTTTGCTAATACTAATCGGATTTATATATTCCACCTTTTTTCGGCCAAATTACGTTGGATCAGAAAATAACACACTGGGATTCCTTGTTTTTGGTTCTATTATCGGTGCTGTTATCGCTTTTCTGGTTTTCAAACTTATTAATAAATCCAGTAACACAAATAGTTCAACAAATATTACTTCACATACAGTTGTCGAAAGTATCCGCAGGGTATTTAAAATAGTGGTTGCCGAAGGCCAGTTGAATGAGATTTACAACTACGAAAACACAAAAAAGCTGCTCAAATTTATCCCTTCCACTAAAAAAGCATTGGTCATCGTTAAAGCTAAAGTATTGATCGGTTATGATATTGAAAAATGCAAATGGGAAGTGGATAGCGAAAACAAAAAAATAAAATTACTGGCATTTCCAAAACCCGAAATTCTTTCTCTCGATCCCGATTTTGATTATTATTATTTTGAGGACGATTTGTTCAATTTTATAAGCAGAAAAGATATTCAACTCATTCAGGAACTGGCTAAAGAGCAGGTAAAAAAAGCAGCGTTACACAGCGGACTAATGAAAATTGCTTCGATGCAGATGAAAACCTTGCTAACCGAAATGGTAAACGTAAATAAATGGCAACTGGAAGGTGTAGAAAAAATTGATGATTATTACGTTTTACCAGATACCGCGGAGAAAACAGAAATCTCTATAGGCGAAAACATAACTTTATCGGAGATAGAAACCAAGAAAGAAGTTTGATTCGCGTGTTGAAACAAAAAAAATCGGGTAGTTTTTACAAAACTACCCGACCTCTCAAAATGAACATGAATTATCTAAAACCTGTACCCCAACGTCAACAATCCTCTTACGGATGTATTCTTCAGGGTAAAGGGAGATGCATCAATAACCAAATTACCTCTTTCGTCACCGTTGTAATTATATAAATTTGGGAATGGATATAATTGGTCCTCCTGTGTTTGATAAACCACCGCTAAATCAGCATAAAAATTTCTGGTGAATCGATAACCAAATCCTCCGGTGAAGTAATTGGTATCGCCTTCTATTCTAAAAATGGTGTTTGATCCGGAAACAGCAGCATCACCCGCTTTCGAAAAATCGGCATCATACGGATTTTGTATCCAGGCATAACCTAATCTTCCGGAAAATTGAGGAGTGAATCTGTATTCAGCCCCTACTTTTACAGTTGATGCGGCTTTAAAATCTTGCTTAATATAGTTATTATCAATATCGTACCAATTTGCGTCTGAATTACTACCGGAAGGAACACTCAGTTTCATATTCTGATAGTTCATCAATTCGTAATCGGCACTTAAGATGAAGCTATTTCCTAAAACAGCTGCACCGCTCAATACCCATTTATCAGGGGTTTTCAAATCATAGTAGTTGGTGAATTTGGCAGAATAGGTTCTACCTTTTTCATAATTAGGGTCAGCTACATAGGCTTCTAAATCATCATCAATACTTGCCTTATAAATTTCAGACATAGAATACCAGGTAGGCGTATGATATGCCAATCCAATCCTGAATGCATTAACTGGACGATAAATTACACCTAATTTTGCTCCAACCCCGGCACCATTTGTTATTATCTCATTGTTAAGCGTATAACCTCCACTGTTGTAATCTTCAAGAAAATCAGTATATAGTGAATGGTTAATATCGGAAATATTCAATGCCAAACCAAGATTCAATACGTTGTTAATCGTAGTTCCTATGGTAAAGTCATAATTGTCGATATAACCTCTTTCCGAGAGTATAATCTCCTGAAAGGGTGTTTCGCTCCCGGTATTCAAAGGATTATAAAAATTTCCATCAGGAAACATTAACTTTGAATTAAATCCTAAAACGGATAACCACGGTTGATCAATAAACGGATCTGGCAAATTATCACCCATGAGCAGGAGATCAGGGGCTATCCCACTATTATTATTAGCACCGTTTGTTCTATCAACAATATAATCAATCATTCGACTAGCTCCATCACCTAAAGCATTTATATCGTTGTTGAAAGTCTTTTGTTTATTGTACGAAAAACCAAAATTGATCATAGGCATAACATCGTTTCTCAACGGAAAATATCCAACAAAGCCCAGGTTATGTAAGTTGAAATCGTTCACTTTCTTGTCGATATCACCCACATTTGAGGTATTTTGTTGAAATCCCAGTGTACCTACTACTTCTGAACTTCGGTAAACGGCAATTCCGGCAGGATTGATGGAAACACCCGTAATGTCACCTCCCAGTGCACCAAAAGCATTAGCCATTGCCATAGAACGCGCTGTTCCGTAAAGCTCGTTGCGAGAATACTTCAAGGCATCTACTTCTCCCTGCGAATACGAGTAATTTGCAATAAACACTAAAGAGAAAAGAAAATATGCGAATTTTTTCATTTTAATATAGTTTTTATTTTGTTTTGGATAAAAAATGACTGCCTCATACAAACCCCTTCTGAGATTTTTTCTGAAGCAGTCATCAATTATTTTTTTATCAATTAACGACGTCCACCGCCACTACTGCTACGTCCGCTGCTGCCGCTGCTGCCACCACCAAATGATCCTGATGATGAACGGCTACCGGAACTTGAGGAAGATGAACCGAAAGATGAAGAACGACTTGAACTAGAACTTCTGCTTGGTGCAGAATAGGTACCGCTGCTTGAAGAACTTCTTGATGGAGCTGAATAGGTGCCACTACTTCTGCTCGAAGAACTTCTTGAAGGAGTTGAGTAAGTATTGCTTCTGCTCGAAGAGCTTCTTTCGTATGTGTTACCACTGCTTATTGATGACGAAGTACCTGAACTGCTTCTGCTGTTATAGATTCTGGAATTAGAATTGATTGTTCCAGCTGATGAGCGGGTAGAAGACGAACTTCTGTTTATAATTTGTCCCGATCTAGAGTCGTAAACGCGACCGCTATTATCGATAATTCTTGTTCTTGGCGAAGTACTTGAACTTCTACTCATTGTTGACGAGCTTCTGCTCACTGCCGACGAACTTCTGCTTGACGCTGATCTTGTAGAGCTACCCAAAGCCGAGCTTCTTGAAGATGCACTTGAAGTCCTTCCCACGCTTGCCATTGAAGATGCTCTTGCAGTATTAGCTGAACTTGATCTGTAAACACCGGTGCTTCTGCCCGAACGATTGCTGCTCAAACCACTGTAGTATCCATCGTAGAAACCACTGTAGTATCCGCCACCGTACCATCCGCCGTAACCGTAATATCCACCACCGTACCAGCCACCGTAATACCAGGGATCATAGAAACCACTATAATACCATGGGCTGTACCAACTGCCGTAATACCAGGGCGAATACCAACGACTGTAGTACCACGGGCTGTACCAACGGTTGTAATATCCGTAGCCGTAATACCATGGGTCGTACCATGGGTCATACCATGGATAGTAGCTGTTCCAACCCCAACCCATTCCGTAACCATAGTACATATTTGAATTCCATCCACGATTCTCATAATAATCTGAATAGATGTCATCTCCTACATAAACAGTAACTTCGTCAGCTCCGGTAATTTTAATGCTTGATTCCGGATCGTGGTATTTAATGATCCTGTCTGTGTACTCATATTGCTGATATGCAGAATCTTCTACAAATACTGTATCGTTTTCGGCTAAATTATTTTGTCCACGACGGTTATATTCGTCTAAACTGCGTCCGTTTGCACGAACATCCATGTTGGATGCTTGCCCTTCTACCACCACAATTTTCTTCTTTTGTGGTTCTTGTTTTTTCTGAACCTTTACGGTTGCAGTGCTTTGAGAAGGATCTGCATATATGTCATCCCACTCTTGGGCAAAACCTATAATGGGTGCCAGGACCAGCAAACCTGTAATAATTAAGTTTTTAGTTTTCATAGCTTTTCCCTTTATTTTTAGTTGGTTGTTTTAAATAATTCATTTCGCAAACTTTGACGATAAATCGCTCATATGGTTTAAACTCTCTATCAATTTATCTTATACAAATATACAAAATAAAATATTAACTCTTTATTCTTTTACTATATAGATGGAAAATGTGGAAAAACGCTGCATTAAGTGTAGTTAAAAAAAGCAAAATCTCATACTTTTTTACAGTGAAACCTCCAATCCGTCATAAGCAAGAGAAAATGTTGGTGGTAATTCCTCTTCAACGTCATTATGCAGCCCGATCTGATGGCTCATATGTGTAAAGTAAATTTGCTTAGCTCCTGTTTTTCTTGCCAAAGAAACAGCCTCATCCAATGTTTGATGTGAAATATGTTTTTCTTTTCGTAACGCACTCATGACAAGGATATCAAGATTCTGGAGCTTTGCCAATTCCTCTTCCGGTAAATATTTTACATCGGTAAGGTAAGCGAAATTTTTTATCCTGAAACCTAAAATAGGAAGTTTAAAATGCATCACCCGTATAGGTATAATCTCTGTATTTTTTATGAAAAAGGGTTGAAGATTATCTATTATGTGTATTCGGATATCAGGCACTCCGGCATATCGGTTTTCACCGAAACAATATGGCATCCTTTGTACAAAAGCGTTTTTCACTTTTTCTTCTGTGAAAATATCGATTGTTCCAAACCGGCAAAAAGGTCGTAAATCGTCAACTCCACCCACGTGATCGTAGTGCTCATGTGTGATAAGTAATCCATCGATCTTTTTGAAAGGTAAGCCCATCACCTGTTGTCTGAGATCGGGAGTACAATCTATTATTAAGTTTGTATCGCCAACTTCAACCTGAACCGAACATCTCAGCCGGTTATCTCTTGAATCTATAGATGTGCAAACTTCACATCTGCAACCTATTTCAGGAACTCCTGTTGACGTTCCGGTACCTAAAAACCTTATTTTCATCATTAATTTATACGAAAAAGCTGCCTTCAAACTTAGAGGCAGCTTCCTGTTGATTCATTATTTTGCACATGATTCTGTTATGTCCCTTATATCTAACACAGGACATCTAGCATCGGTCTTCCGGCGCTTAATACTGTCTTTCCAAAATCCAAAGATCGTTGAAAGGAACGCCGTATGTTTTTCTCAAATAATCGGTATTACCCAATGCAGAGTATTTTTGATAAATTTCGTCGCGTTTTGCAGCAGCCGATGCTTTATCATCGTAACTGGCCACGATTACCCTGTACATACCTTGTTCATTTTCAGCCAAAATTACCGGATAACCTTCGTTTTGCATTCTGGTTTTCAGCGATTCAGCATTCAATTTTACACTTAAAGAAGCTATTACCACACTGAAGTTCTTTAAGTTCGCGGCATCCGAAGCAAGAACCGGTTCAACTTTCTCTTTTCTTACAGATACTTCAACCGGCGGTAAAGTAGCAGCATCTTTTACAACTGTGGGCTGTGACGCTGTTTGTTGCATTTCTCTTTCCTTGGCAGCTTCATATACTTGTTTATATGCACTTTGTTTTGGTTTACAGGAAATTGCTAAAACCAA
>DCEG01000049.1:15183-55011 GCA_002316835.1 Bacteroidales bacterium UBA1035
ATGGCTGAAAGCGCCATCATCAAATAAATTGATTTTTTCATGTGTGTCATTATTTTATTGTTCGAATATAAAAACTAAAAGCAAAGATAGAAATAAGTAAATAATTATAACCCGTATGGATGTGAAAATAAATTAAATTGTTAAAAACATCATCAGAACTGGCAGAAACAAAAGAAAACCAACAATTAAACTATAGTTTGCCGAGTTCCGAAAAATCTACTTTTGGAGTATTGTTTCCTTTTTTTCTTATAAATTTTGATTCATAAGGAGTCGATTTATTGAAGAATCCACAATTTTGGAGGTAAAACCTGTTCTTTTGCTTATCGTAACCTCCTTGATAATCCAACCGAATTTGTTTCCTGGCGGTTTCATCATAGGTAAAAACCGATTCAACGGCTTCTATCCATTCTCCACTGCTTGTTCTAAACCACTGATTCCCGAACAAAACCTTTCGGGTTAGGTATCCTTGTTCCGGAATAAAGTTTTCCAGAAAAGAATGTGCCCGGGTATAGAATACATTCGTTTGTGGACGAAGGAAACTGGCTATAAGTCTCCATCGATTTTCATCGGTTGCGTAAAAGTAAGAAGTGTAAATGGTATTTCCTTTTCCGTCCGGCTTTACCTGAGTGAGAAACTTGTAGGTCTTTCCGGCTTCCCAACTATACCGCAAAAAGCTTTGTCCTCCCGAACCTTCGTTACCGAATTCACCAATATGCACACCTTCACCTCTACGTAGTAGCTTAATTTTTAAACTATCAGGGATAAGTTTCGGGTCCTGAGTGTCAAACGGACTCCATACAGAGAATAAAACCCTGCGTTCGGTTTCGGAATTACACTGAATTCCAAAATAGCCTTCTCCAAAACCGTTGGCCATATAATAACTGCCTGTTACATCGTTTTCTTTCGGAACAGAGATCTCATTATAAAACCACTCGATATTCTCTTTTGGCATTGTGTAGCGAAAATGAACCGATGGTCCCCTCCTGCCCCAATAATCAGAAAAATCATGAACATATGTTGGTTTTTCGTTTGTTTGGATAACAAACGATTCTATTTGGGCAAACTCGTTTCCTGTCTTGCTTATTCCTTGCAGTTTTATTGGTTCATAACCAACGTTTCGGATTTGAAAAGTTCCTATCGGAATCTCAAAATCTCCCGAAGTAACAGAAGTTTTGAATCTCTTCTTCCTAAAGATCACTTCAATTACCGACTCATTTTTCGATTTACCTTTTATTGAAATAGTTATCGTTTGCGGTTTATGAAAATACACAAATGTTTCGATTACAGATTTATCGCTGATCCATTTCTTCAATCCCGATTCCGTAACGGAAGCTCCTTGTTGAAAAGAAGTCACATAAGCATTCCCGCTTAAATTTACTTCGTAAGCGGCATTTTGGGAAAATAAAATCAGGGTGGATAAGTAGAGGATAATTACAAAGGAAAGTTTCTTCATTCTATTTATAACGTTTCTGCAAAGTTACATTTTAGAAGCAATAAAAAAAAGCCCTTTTCAGGGCTTTCTTATCCTCACTCGATTATTCGTTAAGGTTTATTGTATCATTTTCACCAACTTAATTGTATCCAAATTATTTACAACACCTGTCTCAACTAAAACATTTTCCAATGTTGAGTCTTTATACCCGGTAGTATCAGCTGCAATAGCTTCGAGTTTCCATGAGCCCGGGTCTACTCCAAAGAATAAAAACTTGCCGTCAATTTCCGGCAAAGCTACTAACGTATCTTTTGCTGCGTTAGTAATCTGCACAAAAGCATTAGCTTCCTGCGGAAGAACGATACCTTTTACTGACCCACCCCATGCTTCAGCGAATGTTCTAATTACCGGTTTTAAAATATACTTATTGTTTCCGGTGGCAACTACCGATCGTGAAGCATCAAAGTCGATTACAAAACTATATGCCATATCGGCTAGTAAAGTTTCATGCAAATTAAATTTCAATCCGCTTGTTTGCGCTGATGGAGTTTTTAGCGGATGTGATACTCCATCTTTTGTTTCTACATAACTGTTGGGACCTAACAACAATCTTACCTGGCTTATTTTTCCTGCAGGAATTTCACCACCTGCCAGCGCAACCATTTCACCATTTCTGTAATCCAATAAATTGTACAATCCCGGGTTGTTAATGTTCACCGTAACCCACTCTACATTATCAAAATCATCATTTTCATCATAATAAGGATCGTTATCGTCATGATAGAACTCATCTGCAACTCCAACTTTTACCCCCTGGATATCAAGAACAACTTTATCATACTCCAACGACGGAGCATCGGTCAGCTTGAATTGAATTTGAGCTTTTCCATCAGATAAGCCATCATTCTCATCCACACAACCTGCCATAAACATCAACATCGTCACAATTGATAATGCTGATAACACGATTTTTGAAATTTCTTTTCTCATAAAAATTGATGTTTTAGTTATAAACTTATATTTATCAAAACACATTTCTCGTGTGTTATAAATAAAACACCACATTTATTGTGATTGTTTTTCTGTTATGCTTAAAAAATACAAAAGAAGTAGCTCTTTCTCAATACTGTAGTTTAAAAAAAAATAAATAGTATGACAAAACGTTTATTTCTTCAGTATAATTTTTGATTTTAATTCGCGTATTTTACCGGAGAAAATGGTATCGACAAATGTAGTATCTTTATAACCGGATGCAGGATTTGCCATTATATTTACTTCCCATTCACCTGCACGCAAGCCTTTGAAAAGAAATTTTCCATCAGTATATTCAGGTAAAGTAAGTAATGTGTCAACTTCATTTGCAACGATTATGATTGGCGAAGCTTCTGCAGGTAACACGTAACCCCTTAATGAACCTCCGTAAATTTCAGGAAAAACACGCAGGACAGGGCGAAAAAAGAAGTTACCGTTTGACTCGTAAACCGATAATACACTGTTAATATCTATGAGAATACTACTGATGTAGTTTGCGTAAAGGTTGGCATTTACTTCTAAAACCAAACCGCCCTTTATTTGCGTATCCAGAACAAGATTTTTGGTAGCAGCTGCTTCCTCATCCGAGGGAAACGTTCGAAAGGTTGAGTTATCTCCAAATGTGATTTTTATTCGACGCAGCACTCCTTCGGGAAAATATTGGTCGACAATCTGTTTGGATTTCCCATTTAACAAAGGAATAATGTCGTGAGAGCCGGCATTTACATCAAGAGGTGTCCAGTTTTCACTGTTGTTAGTGGTATCCACAGTTGAAATTTCAATTTTCTGGATATCAACATTTAATTCCTGCATATTGGAAGGCGAAGCATTGGTTAGATTAATACGCAATCGTGTAGCATTTATACTTGGGTCGTTTTTCGAACATCCAACGAAAGAGATTATCAAGAGAAGTGCAGAAAGTATATTAATAATAGGCTTCATATTGGTTTTATTTACGGCAAAGATAAATAATAACGGAAAAATAGAAACAATAAATAATTTAAAAAAATTAAACATCTGTTTTAAACATTTGTTTAATAAAAAAAGAATATATACTTTTGTACCGATTAATAAATCTTAGTAATGGAAGAATTAACTACAGAACAAAAAATTGTTGAAGCAGCAAGAAAAATATTCACCCAAAAGGGGTATGCGGCAACAAAAACACGAGATATAGCTGAAGAAGCCGGAATAAACCTGGCGTTGCTTAATTATTATTTCGGTAGTAAAGAGAACTTATTTAAGCAAATTGTGACAGAAAAATTTGAAGATCTTTTCGGATTAATGAGTCCTATTCTATCCAACAAAAACATAACGCTCGAAGAAAAAATTCAAACACTTGTCAAAAACTACACAAATTTATTGATAGAAAATGAAGATTTACCAATTTTTGTTCTCAACGAACTAAAGAATAACGGAAGTATATTCGATCATATTCTGCAACAAGCACGAACCATTTCACAACCGATTATAGATGAACAATTAGTAAGCAATGCACACACTATTTCCACACCTGATTTTATTATGAATATAGTCAGTCTGACCATTTTTCCCTTTATTGCAAAACCTTTGTTCATTGCTTCAGGATTATTGAAAGAAGAAGAATTTCTACAATTTATCCATAACAGAGAAAAACTAATTCCGGAGTGGATTTTTGCTATCTTAAAACAATCTCAACAATGAAACCAAAAGGACTTACATTATTTACAGCGTTGATTTTAATAAGCCTATTTCCTGTCAACGCTCAAACTCTTACCATCGAAGATTGTCAGAAAATGGCACGGGAGAATTATCCTGCAATCGCCCGTTACAACGTAATTGACAATGTCAAGAATTTCAATCTGGAAAATGCCAATACGGCCTATTTTCCGCAACTTTCTTTGAACGCAAAGGCGACCTTGCAAAGCGATGTCACAAGATTCGATGTAAAACTTCCTGAAAATTTTCCTCCACTTGAAATTCCTATCCCTGATAAAGATCAATACCAAGTTTATGCTCAATTGAACCAAATAATTTGGGACGGCGGAAAGATAGCAGCACAAAAAGAAAATATTTCAGCTAATGCCGAAGTAGAGAAACAAAAACTTGAAACAGAAATTTATGCACTTCAGGAAAGGGTTAACAATGTTTTCTTCGGTGTCTTGTTGCTCAACGAACAACTGGCACAGCAGAGTACACTGGAGGGAGAATTGCAGCGCAATTATGAGAAAGTACAAAGTTACGTGACAAACGGCGTTGCCAACGATGCCGACTTAAGTGCTGTGAAAGTTGAGCAATTAAAAGCAAGTCAGCAACGCATTCAAATGAAATCGGCTCTGGACAGTTATATTAAAATCCTTTCCGTTTTAATCGGGCAGAATATAGATGAAAAGTTTATTCTTATAAAACCATCGGCAAATTTGCCGGTTGAAAATTCAACTATCAATCGACCTGAACTTCAACTTTTTGAAGCTCAGGAAAATTTGCTTAATTCTCAAAAGACAGCGCTGAACGCGAAAAACATGCCAATTGTTGGCGCATTTGCACAAGGTGGATACGGGAAACCCGGATTGAATATGTTTCAAAATAAGTTTCAGCCTTATTTTGTTGGCGGAGTCAGTCTTTCGTGGAACTTCGGAAGTCTGTACACCTATAAAAACGAGAAAAAAAGTATAGAACAACAAAAGCTGGCACTCGATTCGCAACGCGAAACATTTATTTATAATCTGAATATGCAACTTCCTCAGCAAAAAAATGAAATAAAGAAATATCGCCAGACGATGCAAGACGACAACGAAATTATTCGCCTGCGAACGCAAATAAAAGAAGCGGCCGAAGCCAAAGTGGATAACGGGACAATGACAGTATCGGATTTACTGCAAGAGATTAATGCACTGGAAATTGCGAAACAGGCAAAATCGTTGCACGAAATTCAGTATCTAATGTCGATTTACAACTTAAAATATACAACAAATTAGATATCAAAAAATCAGAAGTTAGAAATTTGAAGAAAATGAAAACAATAAAATCTTTGCTAATCGCCGTCACTGCTCTACTCTTGACATCTTGCGCCGGCAACGGCAACGACTACGATGCCACAGGCTCATTCGAAGCCACGGAAATTATTGTATCGTCACAAGCAAACGGAAAAATTGTGTCGCTGAACGTTGTTGAAGGACAAACGTTACAAGCTAACGAAATTGTGGGACAAATTGACAGCACGCAGCTTTATTTACAGAAAATGAGTCTGATATCCAATGCTCAGGGTGTTCGTGCGCAACGCCCCAACATCGGTACGCAAACAGCAGCGATCGAAGAGCAAATCCAGACATTGCAAAGAGAACGTACGCGCACGCAAAATCTGATCGCAGCTAATGCAGCGAACAAAAAACAACTGGATGATATAAACGCACAAATTGAAGTTCTGCAAAAACAATTATCGGCACAAACTTCCACGCTCCAAAAGAGCAGTGCCAATATATCTGCGCAAAGTTCTGCAATGGATATTCAAGTGGCTCAATTGGAGGATTTATTGCAGAAATGCACGATAAAAAGCCCCATATCGGGAATCGTACTCAATAAATATGCCGAGCCGGGAGAGCTGGCCGGAACCGGATCACCTCTTTTCAAAATCGCAGATATCGAAAACATGCATTTGCGCGCCTATGTTACAAACGACCAACTCTCGAAGATTAAGTTGAACGATGAAGTGATTGTTCTTGTGGATGACGGAAACGGAGAAATGAAATCGTACCCCGGAACTGTTTCTTGGATATCCGACAAATCAGAATTTACACCAAAAACCATCCAAACCAAAAATGAACGAGCCAATTTGGTTTATGCAACGAAAATTGCAGTAAAAAACGATGGTTACTTAAAAATCGGAATGTACGGTGAAGTAATATTTTGATGGATGCGTAGAAACACCAGGTCGTGTGTTTGCAACAAAAATTAAAAATGATCTTAGTAAAGAATTTACATAAAACTTACGGTAAAGTAACAGCATTGAATAATCTTTCGTTTACAGTAAACGATGGCGAAATATTCGGCGTTATCGGACCTGATGGCTCGGGAAAGACCTCACTTTTCCGTATTCTTGCATCGGTGTTACTGCCAAACAGCGGCTCCGCTGAAATGAATGGACTAAGCGTATCAAAAGATTTCAAAAAGATCCGCAATATAATCGGTTATATGCCGGGACGGTTTTCACTTTATCAAGACTTGAGCGTGGAAGAAAATTTGAAGTTTTTTGCAACCATTTTCAGTACTACGATCGAAGAGAATTATCATCTTATCAAAGATATTTATCAACAAATTGAGCCATTCAAGAAACGTCGTGCAGGAGCATTATCAGGTGGAATGAAACAAAAACTAGCACTCAGTTGTGCTCTCATTCACAAACCCGAAGTTCTTATTCTCGATGAGCCAACAACAGGTGTGGATCCGGTTTCACGAAAAGAATTCTGGGATATGCTTAAGCGGTTAAAATCAGAAGGAATTACCATTCTGGTTTCCACTGCCTACATGGATGAAGCCGGCCTTTGTGATCGAATTGCACTGATGCGCGAAGGTAATTTTATCGCCACAGATACTCCACAAAATATCATAAACAGTTACAATGAAACGCTTTTGGCAGTACAAACCGAAAATATGTCGGCATCGTTGAGTGATTTACGAAATCACCCGAAAGTCAAAACTTGTTTTGCTTTCGGAAATCAACATCATATTACAGTACACGCGGATTTATCGATAAGCGATCTCCAACATTATTTAAATGAAAAAGGATATTCAACAGTAGAAATAAAAGCAATAGAGCCAACCGTTGAAGATTGCTTTATGGCGTTGACAAATAATCCCTAAATCCCCTAAAGTGGACATAATACAAATGAACGAGAATAAAGTTATAGAAGTTTCAAAATTGACCAAAAAATTCGGCAATTTCACTGCCGTTGACCATATTTCCTTTGATGTTCGCAAAGGAGAAATATTTGGTTTTCTGGGTGCCAACGGCGCAGGAAAAACCACCGCAATGCAAATGCTTTGCGGTATCAGTAAGCCTACATCGGGAAAAGGAACTGTGGCAGGATTTGATATTTTGAAAGAGAATGAGAAAATAAAACACAACATTGGTTATATGAGTCAAAAGTTTTCATTGTACGAAGACCTGAAAGTTTGGGAAAACATTCGTCTTTTTGGTGGGATCTACGGCATGAAGGAAAATGAAATAAACGAGAAAACCGATGAGTTACTTTATCGATTGAAGTTTGAAAAAGAAAGAGATACTATGGTTAAATCCTTACCATTGGGGTGGAAACAAAAGCTGGCCTTTTCAGTGGCTATTTTCCACACACCGCAAATAGTCTTCCTCGATGAGCCTACCGGCGGAGTTGATCCGGCTATGCGGAGACAGTTCTGGGAGATGATTTACGAAGCATCGGATCAAGGAATCACCGTTTTTGTAACCACGCATTATATGGATGAAGCGGAGTATTGTAATCGGGTTTCTATAATGGTGGACGGTAGAATTGACGCGCTTGATACACCCATCAATCTCAAAGAAATGTATCTGGCGCAAAGTATGGATGAGGTTTTTAGAAAGTTAGCAAGAAAAGCGACGAGAGTTGAAAATTAATTACTAATTAGCAATTACTAATGTCTAATTAATTCAAAACACATAACACGGAGAAAATGAAGCAATTTTTAGCTTTTGTAAAAAAGGAATTCTATCATATATTACGCGATGGGAGAACGATGCTGATCTTGCTAGGAATGCCTATTGTGCAAATTTTGTTGTTTGGCTTCGCCATAAATATGGAAGTGCAAAATATCCGCACGGTCATATTCGATCCGGCGCAGGATGCGATAACCACTCAGATTAGCCGGCGAATTGCAGCGAATCGTTATTTTAACATGAATAAATATGTAAGCTCGTTCGATGAGATAAACAGGTTGCTGCAACAAGGAGAAATAGATGTAGCAATTGTGTATGAACAAAATTTTAACGAAAACCTTATCCATACAAAGAAGGCGCAATTACAGATTATTACTGATGCATCAAACCCAAATACAGGAACAATTGTGGCTAATTACGTGATGGCAATTATCGGCGATTACCAGAAAGAGATGTTGCGAACCAACAGCATTCCTTATCAAATTAATATAGAAAACAAACTGCTTTATAACCCCGAAATGAGATCAGCATATACTTTTGTTCCGGGGATTATGGGACTGGTATTGTTAGTAATCTGTGCAATTATGACATCTATATCCATCGTTCGCGAAAAAGAACGTGGCACCATGGAAGTGTTGCTGGCATCTCCATTAAAATCGTGGACAGTATTAATTTCCAAAACTATTCCCTACCTTACCTTGTCGTTTGTCAATTTGATTACCATACTTTTGTTATCGGTTTACATTTTGAATGTTCCCATTCAAGGGAGTTTAGTGTTACTGATATTTATTTCAGTTCTATTTATTTTTCTGGCATTATCACTTGGATTGTTAATTTCAACAGCCGTTGACACTCAGGTTGTTGCTGTATTGATATCAGGAATTGGCTTAATGATGCCGGCACTGATTCTTTCCGGAATGATCTTTCCAATCGAAAATATGCCTTTACCGCTGCAATGGGCTTCATCAATTGTTCCCGCCCGGTGGTATATTTCTGCTGTAAAAAAAGTAATGATTGAGGGATTGGGTGTTGCTCATATAATAAAGGAGCTAAGCGTTATAATCGGGATGATCATTTTTCTCATTGGCGCAAGTATTGCAAACATTAAAAACAGGTTAGCATGAGCCAGTTAAAATATCTCATCGAAAAGGAATTCAAACAAATCAAGCGGAATTCAATCATTCCTAAAATGATTATAGGCTATCCTATTTTGGTAATGCTTATTTTTCCATGGGCAATCAATTTTGAAGTTAAGAACATAAAAATTCACATTGTAGATAACGCTAAAAGCGTTTATTCACAACGTCTGATAAACAAAATCGATGCATCGTCTTATTTCATTCTGACTAATATTTCTACCAATTACAAAACTGCGTTAGATGATATAGAAAAAGAAAAATCCGATATAATTTTGGAAATTCCGGCATCGTTTGACAAGGATATGGTCAAAGAAAAACGAGCAGACCTAATGATTTCGGCAAATGCGGTGAACAGTACACAAGGATTGCTTGGAAACAACTATCTAATGCAAATTATAAACGATTTTTCACAAGAACTTCGCACAGAGATTTATCCGGTATCAGTTTTATCTAATACCCCCCATATTGAAGTCGTAACCGATTATCGTTATAACAAGAAACTCGACTACAAAACGTTTATGATCCCTGCATTTATCGTTCTGATGGTAACACTCGTATGCGGAATTCTTCCTTCCCTAAATATAGTTATTGAGAAAGAAACAGGAACCATTCAACAAATTAATGCAACGCCCGTAAGCAAATTCAATTTTATTTTGGCAAAACTTATTCCTTATTGGATTATCGGGCTGATTATTCTTACCATTTCGTTTTTTATCGCCTGGATTATTTATGGACTACTTCCTTCGGGCAGTTTTACCACGATTTATATTTCTGCCATTATTTTCCTTTTGGCTGTTACCGGACTGGGAATTATTATCTCCAACTATTCAGAGACATTGCAGCAATCCATGTTTTTGGTTATGTTTTTCATTCTTATTATTATTCTTCTCAGCGGAATGTTCACTCCTATTTCTGCGATGCCTGAATGGGCGCAGATTATTGCACATATCAATCCACTCACCTATTTTATTGAAATCATGCGATTGGTTTATTTAAAAGGCAGTTCGTTACCTGATGTTTTCAAACCATTGACATGGTTAATTGGTTTTGCCGTTTTTTTAAATTCATGGGCAGTAGTCAGCTATAGAAAACGAGGTTAACACGCCGTATTAATGAAACAAAAGCACTTCAAAATATGTTGTATGTAAAAACAAAGAAAATGAAAAAATATACGCTATCTACTCTTTTCGTAGCTGGAATTTTCACGCTTACTATGTCGTGTAAACAGCAGACCCAAAAATCTGAAAATGTTATTCAACCACAAACTGAAACATCTATACAAGCACCAGAAGAAAGATCGACAGATCTTCACAACAAATTAATGTCTTCTTTCAATCCAAATTGGGAAGTAGAAGAACCTGCTCCTACCGACTATCCAGAATATTATGGTGGTTCGTTTATCGACAATGATGGTAAGTTTGTGGTTTGTGTCGTTGGAAATCCTACACAACATCGTTCAGAGATTGCCACAATTCTCGAAACTGACGATTTTCTAACGGAATCGTGCACCTACTCTTATCGCGAAATGATGCAGGTAATGGATAAAATAGATGCATTTTTGAGCGACTCATCCATACCCACCGATCATCCGTTTCTTACTTACTTTGCAGGTGCCGGAGCCGATGTTTTCGAAAATCGGGTAGTCGTGCAATTAACCGAATTAAACGATGCTGCCATTCAGGCGTTTAAAAAAGATATCTCCAATTCTCCGGCTGTAATGTTCGAGAAAGGTGATATGCCGGTGTTGATGTAAGTATGATTATAAAGCTCAAAAGTATTCCATTTTGTACTTATCAACATTATTTTCTTATTTGTTCCGGTAAAACACTCAAAATTGATATTTTTGCATAAGTTTGTAGTTAAAATTACTAAACTCTCTCTTACCAATGAACATAAAAAAGAATATTGTTCTTTTGCTTTGTGTTTGGTCATTCACTACTTTAGCCGTTGCACAAAACTCCACCCTACTCAAAGGTGAAATAATCGGCACAAAAGAATCTGTCGATTATTCAACCGGAGGAAAATCTTTGACCGTAAATACCCTAACTAATGTTTTTGACAACAATTTTGACACCTATTTCGCGTCATACGAAAGAAGCGGCACGTGGGTAGGACTCGATTTAGGTAATGAGCACGTAATTACTCAAATTGGTTATTCACCGCGAATCAGTCAACCTTCAAGAGTGGAATTAGCTGTTATAGAAGGAGCTAATAAACCCGATTTCGGCGATGCGGTGCCGTTGTATATTATAAAAAATCCTGCAGAAGAACGAAAAATAACCACCGCAAGTATAAACTCTACTAAGGGATTCAGATACGTTCGTTATGTCGGCCCTTCCAATGTTAGGTGTAATTTGGCAGAACTTCAATTCTACGGTTATGCAGGCAAGGGAGATAATTCCAAACTCTATCAACCTACAAATCTGCCCGTAGTTGTCGTTCATACCGTTAACAGCGAGGATGTAACCTCAAAGGAAGTTTATTTAAAGGGGATCATAAATGTCATTTCCGATAACGGGCAAAAATTATTCACCGATAGCGTACAAATCAGAGGCAGAGGAAATGCCAGTTGGACTTTTCCCAAAAAACCTTACAAAATCAAACTCTATAACAAAACCAATTTACTCGGAATGCCTGCGAATGCAAGAGAGTGGACACTCATTAACAATCACGGTGATAAAACCCTCATGCGCAACCTTCTCGCTTTCGACATCAGTAAACGGTTGGAAATGCCTTATACGCCTGCAGGCATGGCCGTAGATGTAATTTTGAACGGCGAATATAAAGGAACTTATCAGTTATGTGACCAGATAGAAGTCAGAAAAAACAGGGTGAACATAATAGAGATGGAAACCACCGATGTTATGCTCCCGAATCTATCGGGTGGTTATCTGATTGAGATCGATGCCTATGCAAGTAGCGAAATATCGTGGTTTACTTCCCAAAAAGGAATGCCTGTAACCATTAAATCGCCTGACGAAGATGACATTACTTCCGAGCAACGTAATTACATCGTTAATTATTTCAATCAGATGGAGAAAACCGTTCACGGGAACTACATGAATGAAAATGCCGACTTCAGGAGATATTTAGACACACCCTCTTTTTTCAAAAATTTTATTATTGGTGAATTTTGCGGAAATACAGATACTTACTGGAGCACCTACATGTATAAAGACCGTAACGTTGAAAAATTTACAACAAGTCCGATTTGGGATTATGACCTAGCGTTTGAAAATGACATACGGACATATCCTATTAATTCATTATATGATTTTATTTTCAGAACAAAAGGATCAACTGCAAATGGAATGAGGAATTTCGTAAGTAATATCATTGCCAGTGACAGATCGAAAAAAGAGATTTCGGATATTTGGGTAAATGCGAGGGAAACAAAACTTATAACTTTAGAATCCATGAACAAGTTGGTTGACAGCCTATCAACATTACTTCTTCAATCACAAGAACTTAATTTTAAGAGGTGGCCTATTTTAAATATGGTTGTTCATCAAAATCCAATGGCACGGGGTTCGTATCAAGCCGAGGTGAATGCCGTAAAAAAATATATCGAGGAAAGAATTGTATGGATGGATGAAAAAATAATAGTAAAGAGCCCTGATCCCGAACCGGAACCGGAAATTTCCACCATAGGAAAAATCTTCACATCGGGAACAATGCTTACAATAAAAGACTTTGACGATATAATGCAGCTATATTTATATGACACGAGTGGAAGAATAATAACCTTAAAACAACTGTATCCCGAGGAAACATTCTCAACCCGATTACTGCCGGGTGTTTATATTATCAGGTTACATAATCTAAAAGGCAATACAAACGAGTATCACAAAGTACTTATGAGGTAACTAAAACAATTCAATTCAAACAAATGATCAATCAAAAAAACGAAGACGCGCTTGTCCTTTTTTCAGGAGGGCAAGATTCCACAACCTGCCTGTTTTGGGCAAAACAAACTTTTCGAAATGTTGAAACTTTATGCTTTTCATACGGGCAACGCCACTCTGTGGAAATAGAAATTGCCCGGAATATCGCCGAAATAGCAAATGTACCGTTTCAATTGCTCGACGCATCTATTATTTCACATCTCTCACCAAACTCTTTGACAGACTCGTCAATCGTTATGGATGAAGAACAACCCGCCGGCTCATATCCCAATACTTTTGTCCCGGGGCGTAATATGTTGTTTATTACTTTTGCAGCAGCAATCGCATACGGGAAAAATATACGTCATTTGGTTACCGGCGTTTCCGAAGCCGATTACAGCGGATATCCAGATTGCAGGGATACATTTATCCACTCATTAAATGCGAGTATAAATCTGGCCATGGACAAACATTTTGTTATTCATACGCCTTTGATGCACCGGGACAAAGCTAAAGTGTGGCAATTTGCCGACGAGTTAGGTGTTTTTGATATCGTAAAAAATGAAACTCTCACCTGTTACAATGGAATAAAAGCAGACGGATGTGGACATTGTCCTGCATGTAAACTACGCAACAAGGGATTACAGGAGTATTTAGATTTAAAGAAAAAGCAAACAACAGATTATCTAACGATCAAACCGATAATATTGTAACAACGGATCGGCTTCTCCGGCTAATATTTTCAGCACCAGTTCCATCCCTTGAACCGAAAAGGTAATGCCGTTTCCGCCCAATGCTAAAACAAAAATAGCATTTCTGAAATCTGGATGTTTGCCTATATATGGTAAACCATCTTTTGTCAATCCAAATGCTCCTGACCAATTATAATCTTCGGTGAAATTTATATTTGGAAAGTGATTTTTTATTTTTCTGATAAGTTTATTGGCTTTCTCGTCTTTGATCTTCTCGGTGAATCCACCGTATTTAAATTTCACATCTTCACCACCCACCAATAATCTCTTATCATCGGTGGTACGCATATAAATGTAAGGGTTATCGGTGTCCCAAATCAGGACATCTTTTAATTCATTATAGTGATTGATATGCTGTTCGCTTACGCAAGCAAAAGTACTGACGAATTCAGCATACTTCTTTCTGAACATATACAGCGTTTCAAAACCGGAACAAAAGATAACTTTGCGACAAATTACCATATTCCCCAAATCTGTATGGATAACAACATTTTCTTTGTTGTAGTCGATTTTCTTTATGATAGTATGATCGAAAACAGGCATTCCTTTGCGGTGGTTGTTATCTAAAAGTTCATGTGCAAATTGAAAAGCATCAATAGAGGCACCTTCTTCCGATAGTATACCGGCAAAGGAAATCATCTTATATCGTTTTCTTATTTCTCTCGATGTTAGCCATTCAACATTGAAACCGTGCTTAACTCTAAGTTCGAATTCCTCCTTTAATTTAGCTTCCGCTTTCTTGGAATGAGCGACTTGTAATGATTTTTTTAACTCAAATCCGCATTTAAGTTTCTCGCTTTTCACCAACTTATCCAAAATCTCTATGGACCGGATACCCGCTTTATAGCACTCCACAGCCGGCATTTCTCCAATCATGTCAGCCAGATCAGTCAGCGGAGTATCAATTTCGTACTGTAACATCGATGTTGTAGCCGAAGTGCTTCCGGCAGCTACATCCCTTTTATCAATTACTATCGTTTTGTATCCCGCATTGTGAAGTGTATGACTTATAAGCGCACCTGTAATTCCCGATCCTATCACGGCAATATCACAAACAATGTTTTCTTTCAAAGACGGATAGCTTTTAAGAATTCCATTTTTCAGCAACCAAAAAGACTCGGGGGACCGGAGTTTCATATGTTTTTATTGTTATAAGGGTTCATTTTATTATTCTCCCAACAGGATATACATTGTATTCTTTATCCCAGTATGGTGTTCTGCTGTAAAACCAATTGAGAACAGCGGAAGATTCCAACAAGATGTCTGGGTTTGCTTTTTTTTCTCTCTCCCACTCTTCTCTTAATGAAGGATCTCTTTCCAACATCTCACGCGCCATTGCTTCCATTACATACGATTCGGAGTATTCTTTTTGTTCCATAACTGCATTAAAAAATCCCCAGGCAGCAAATGATTCGGAGCAGCCAGGCTCCAACGCATTGGCAATGAGCTTTGCTGTTCTTTGATTCATAGTTACCACTACAGAATTTTTCGGAAACGTCTGTTGCAATGTATCACTTATTGTCTCAAAACTCACTTTATGTCTTCCCTCATAGGGCCGTGATGCCCATACCGGAGTAACAAACCGGGTTACTGATACCATCAAAGTCGTGTCCTGAAGAATTTTTCTCATTATCACTCCATGCCATTGCAGCCTTTCGATAACAGCTGTATATTGTGGTGGGATAATGTAAGCTTCAGGCAAATATACATAATTTTGAGGTGTGGAGTGCGGGAAATAGGTTATTTTCCACGTAGTGGGCTTGGTATTATCGTATTTAAACCAGTCTCCTCCTGTAAGATCACTCTTTTCTATTGTGTACTCAAATCCTCTAAAAGTGAGTGAAGTAGTATCAGAAAAAGATTGCTTGTAACTCAGGGGAAACGGTTTTTCCCGAAACTCGGAAGATGCAACATATAAATCCGCTTTGGCAATCTGATTCTTTAGTTGTTCATGATCTTTATCGAGTAATTCCAACACATGTTTTATCATATGATAAGCAGCCTCTACCCTTACTTTATAGGGTTTCAACATGTGAGTCTCTATCAATAATGACGGTCTGTTATGAACCAGGGTATAACCATATGATAGCATGGGGCTGGCATACTTATTGGTCATTCCGCTCCTGGGATCATGCCAATTTCGAAATTCCACATACGGAAAGATAGGCATATTATCTTTTTCCATCATCTCTGTCAAGTATGGTTTGGCTGTTGTAGATACCCATTGAGCAATATTTTCATCTAAATTGCCTTCAGCTGGCAACGAATATGTCAAAGGGTACTGATAATCCGCTCCATCGGTCGCATGAGTATCGATAAAGAAATCTGGCAACCATTCGTTGTAAAGTTTTATCCAAGCCTTCATTTCAGGGGTATCGGCTTTCATGTAATCTCTGTTTAAATTCAGGTTCTGCGATGTAGTGCGCCAACCCATTTCTTTGGGCCCGTTTTGATTGATACGATTATAAGCATTAAATCGCTCATGCCCATCCACGTTGAAAATTGGTATAAACACAATAGTAACGTTTTTCAATAGATTAATATCTAATTTCCCGACAATTATATCGCGTAGCAATAGAAAAGTGGCATCTTTACCGTTTGGTTCACCCGCGTGAATGCAAGCCTGAATCATTAAGACAACTTTCCCGCTTTTCTTCACTTGGCTTGCTGAAAAGGTGGCATCTTTATCAACGATCAAAAGGGGTAAATCTCTTCCTTGCGGACTCTTTCCGAAAGTAGTGTAATGAATATAGGGAGAAGTTTTATCAAGTAATTTACAGTAATCTATGGTTTCGTTGTAGCGAGGTGTCTCCAGTCCTCCGGATTCTTCAAAGTACGTTATCAGAGGCTGTTGCGCAAGTATATTAAAAGAGATCAACAGGAATAAACCAGACAGTATCCGTTTCATAATATTTTTAGAATAACCGTTACAAAGCTCAAAGATACAACTTTTTAAAAAAAAACATCAATATCTTTTTATCATGATAAAATGAAAAAATGAGAAAAATTTTCGAAATATGTTTTTTCATAGTATTTTTGAGAAACAAACGGATAGTTATGAAAGAAAATGATAATAAAATAAAAGGATTAAGTCATTTGGGCAGCAAAACAGAATACAAGCAAGATTATGCTCCTGATGTACTGGAAGCCTTTGAAAATAAGCATCAGGGAAATGATTACTGGGTTACATTTGATTGTCCGGAGTTCACGAGCTTATGTCCAATTACCGGACAACCCGATTTTGCGACCATCCGGATCGATTACATTCCTGATGTAAAGATGGTAGAAAGTAAATCACTGAAATTATACCTGTTCAGTTTTCGTAATCACGGTGCTTTTCACGAAGATTGTGTAAATATAATTATGAAAGATCTTATCGGATTAATGGATCCGAAGTACATTGAAGTTACAGGTATTTTCACTCCCCGCGGAGGAATCAGCATTTATCCTTATACCAATTACGGCAGTCCCGGAACTAAATACGAAAAATTGGCAGAAGAGAGACTTTTCAATCATTCATTTCCAATATAAAAACACAAATTATGAGAAATTTATCGCGTCGCAGATTCATTGGCACCTCTGTTGCATTAGGGGTTAGCTCAATTCTACTTCCTAAAAACTTAATGGCACAAAAGTCGACTTTAAATCCGAAAAATATGATCTTAAAAGGTAAGAAGATTTTGTATGTATATGGCGGTTGGGATGGACATGAACCCAATCAATCGATTGATATTTTTGTTCCCTGGCTCAAATCAGAAGGTGCAGAAGTAATTGTTTCCGACAACTTAGACAACTATGCCGACAAGGAACTTATGCAATCTTTGGATTTAATTATTCAAATCGTAACCATGGCTAAAATAACCCAGGAGCAGGAAAAAGGGCTGTTGGAAGCCATTAAGAATGGATGCGGATTTGCCGGATGGCACGGCGGAATCGGAGATTCTTTCCGTGAAAATACGGAATATCAGTTTATGGTTGGTGGACAATGGGTGGCTCATCCTGGCGGAGTTATCGATTACAGCGTACAAATTGTTGATCACAAGGACGAAGTTACCCGGGGACTGAAAAATTTTGACATGCACTCCGAACAATATTACATGCATGTTGATCCAAATGTGAAAGTTCTCGCAACAACCACTTTCAACGGTGAGCATGCTCCATGGATTGACGGATGTATAGTTCCGGTTGCATGGAAAAAATACTATGGGGAAGGACGAATTTTCTACTCATCCCTTGGACACGTAATGAATGACTTTAAAGTTCCGGAAGCGCTCGAAATTCAAAAGAGAGGAATTCGCTGGGCTATTCAGAGCAAATACGCACCTAAAGAAAAATGGGTTAGTCCGATCTATAAACAATTGAACAAATAACCAATATTTTAAGCAGCTGTTAGCCCGAAGTTAACAGCTACTTACTTAAACAGCTACTTAGGTTCGTAGTAACGAACCCAGTCTATGTACATTTCTACAGGTAATTGCGCCGGATCCACTGCTCCTACCCAACTGCCACCTAATTGCATATCGAGTAAAAGATAAAATTCCTGATCAGCAAATGGGAATTGTCCTTCGTGTTCGGTTACAACCCGCGGATAATTCTTCGTGCGTAGATCATTAACGTAGAAAACCAGACTGTCGGGATATTTTTCAAGCGCATACACAATGTAATTATCCGGATTTATGCCCACAATTGTACTTGCAGGCGGATTAAGCCTCAGACTATCTGTCTGAGTGTAGCGGGAATGTACAGTTTGATAAATAAGTTTATCATGGCTTAAACGTTCCATAATATCAATCTCTCCTCCATCAGGCCATTTTCCTTCTTCCGGGAGCATCCAAAATGCAGGCCAGGCTCCCCTTGCAGGATTTAATTTTGCTCTTATCTCCAATCTTCCAAATCCGAAGTTCTTTTTGTCTTTGGTATATACTCCACCCGTTATAAAAGGAGCGGTGTCATTGGGTAAAACGTTATTTTGAATACCACGAAGCACCAGATTTCCGTCTTTAACAGCATACAATTCGTCGTAATCGCTCATGTAATTATTCCAATCGCTTTTTCCGCGCGGAATTTTAGCCCATTTGGTCGTATCGATTTGTTTTCCTTTAAAATCGTCTTCCCAGACCAACGTCCACTTACCATCTTCAGATTCAGTTTTCGCCTGTTTACAAGAGACAATACTCAACGCAAAGGCTGAAAAAATAATTAATAGAAAAAAGTTTTTCATATTCTTATACTTTTGTTTAAAACACAAATGTAGGAAAAATTAAACAGTTAACCGGAAACAACACACCCGATTTTGTGCATTATACAAAATCGGGTGTTAAAACAATTATTGGTTTCTTACAATTCTCTGTATTTGCAGCAACCCGGCAAAGAATTATAGACATCGTCCGGAGCTTTATCCTTGTCGGTATCGTGACCTGCTGAGGCAAGAGCCTTACTTACAGCTTCAACGTTTGTTTTTGTACCGTCAAAATGGAAATGCAGTTTTTCATTCTCCAGATTGTAAGAGGCCAAAGTCACGCCCTCAATCCCACCGGCCACTTTCTCAATACGATCTTTACACATATCACAACTTCCGCCAACATTCATTTCTGCATGCTGTTCGTTAGTCGCTATCATTTCTGTAGAGGGTGCGTTAGCCAATGTGTCAGAACTACCTTTTGAGCTACCTGAATTACAGGCCGTAAACATTACAAATACAGCCATGGTTGTCATTAAAAAATACTTTTTCATTTTTTCTGTGTTTTTAAAATTAAACTTTTTTGTTCTTATTCACGATATTTGCAACAAGCCGGCAAAGCCTCGTAAACTTTGTCATCGGCTTTATGCTTTTCGGTATCGTGTCCGACAGCTGCAATCGCTTTACTGATTGCGTCTATACTTGTTTTGTCTTTGTCGAAATCGAGGTGCAATTCCCGGGATTTTAAATTCCACACAGCGGAGTAAACTCCATTGATGCCTCTCGCCGTTTTTTCGATCCTGTCCTTACACATTTCGCAAAGACCCTGTACCTTTAACATGACATGCTCTCCTTTTGTTGCTTCGTGATCAGCGTTTCCCTGACCAGCCTCCATATTCATCATACTGCGTTTTCCTTCCAGCTGAGCGGTTGCATCGATAGAAAATGCTCCGTTTGTGACAATTTCTTCGCCATCGTTCAAGCCGGAAAGCACTACATAAGCACCACCCAGCGATGGTCCCAAATCCACTTCGCGAAGCATAAAGGCAGGCATTTCGGCATTGGGTTGTTTTACGTAAACAATCGAACGTTTTCCTGTCCACAGCACTGCTGAGTTGGGAATGACGATCTGATCGTTGTGCTGTCTCAACGAAGCGCTCACTTTAGCCGATGCGAACATTTCTGGTTTCAGCTGCATGCCGGAATTGGAAGTTACTACACGTACTTTCGATGTCCGGGTATTTTTGTCGAGCAGCGGGTCGATAAACGAAATTTTTCCGGTGAACGTTTTACCCGGAATGGCTTGAAGTGTGAATTCCAAGTTATCCCCTACCCTCAAAAAGGGTAAATCCGATTCGTAAGCGTCAAACATAGCCCAAACCTGCGACAGATTGGCTACGCTGAGCAACACATTTCCCTGACCGATATAATCTCCCTGATTCACATTTTTAGTAATTACCACACCTCCGGAATTGGATTTTATTTCTACCAGCGGATTCGCCGTTCCCGATTTTTCGATGGCGGCAATCTGGTCATCCGTCAGTTTCCATAAACGAAGTTTCTCCCGGGCTGCCTGAAGCAGCACAGGTTGTACGGATTGCATTTTTACAGCTTCGAGCAGTTCCTGTTGGGCGTTCAGCAATTCGGGTGAATAAACGGTGGCGATGGTCTGCCCTTGCCGGATATTTTCGCCGGTGAAATTCACAAACAGTTTTTCAATCCGGCCATTCACGTGAGATGTTTGAGATTGTGACAAACGTTCGTCCACCTGAATGGTTCCGTAAAGTTGAATATCTTTTATCGGATTTTGTCGGTTCACAACGGTCGTTTGAATGTTTGCCAAAGCTACGGCCTCATTCGACAATTGAATGGCATTGGGGTCAACGGCATCGCCTCCTCCCGAAGAAGTGAGCGGAATCAAATCCATGGCGCACAATGGGCATTTTCCGGGTTTATCCATTCGTATTTGCGGGTGCATGGAACATGTCCAGATTGTTTCTGTTGTTTGTTCGTGAGCATGGTCATGTGCATCTTCGCTTTCGTAACTGCCTTTGCCGCCGAAAATCAGCCAACCAAGCAAAATACCGGTCAAAAAGATCAAACCGTACCTGACGTTCCGGTTTCTGAGGTATTTACTATTAAATGCTTTTTTTATTTTTGAGTTCATATTTAATATCGTTTATTCGTTGTTTTCCTTAAATGAAATTATCCGCTGTGTCGATGCAACCATGGTGTTATAAGTTGCAACGGCTTCCGATTGCTTAAGCCGATAATCGAGCAACTGACGTTGCACCTGAATTACATCGGCCAAATCGCTTTTTCCGGTCACAAACTCCTGCACCACCAGATTGTAAGTAGTATTGGCAAGTTCGGTTTGTTTTTTGAGCAGGTTTATCTGTCTTTCGGCATTTTCCAGTTGATGTTTAGCCTGGAGCAACTCAGCTCCCAACGCATTGTAGGTATCGGCATATTTTTCCCGAACCGATTGCTGCAAAAACTCGCTTTCTTTTTGTTGTGCCTTGTACTTATTCCTGAAAATGGGAATGCTTATCGAGACCATCGGCATCAACATATCCATCCCGTTCATGTCGGTGACCGGAATACCCATATCCATTCGTTTTTTTATCAACGAATACTGAAGCCCTACTCCCAACATCGGCATACTCATTTTTTTGTCCATTTCCTGTTTCGCCTTGTACGCAAGTTCTTCCTGATTTATCATCCCCAACATGGGGTTTTGAGCCGATATTTTACTCATGGCAGAAGGCACGTCAAGATTAAATGGAATTTTATTGAACGAATCGGGAACGATTACTTCACTTTCCGCCGGACGATTCAGTAAAGCATTGAATTTCGCTTTTTCTGCTTTTATTTCCGACTGAATGCTCTCGATGGTGTTATCCAGTTCGATTATCTCCAGCTGAATACGAAGGACATCGGACATTCCGGTTGAATTTGAATTCATTCCTGACATTCCCCTTCCCGAACTGGTCATCGACGTCATACTGTTGTTTTGCGGTATCGATTGACTACTGGAAGTCCCCATTCCTGCCATCGAATTCATTCCGCCTGCAGGCGAAGAAGGTGTAATGGACTGAGAAACGGATGCAGGTGCGGAATATCCCGAAGATGAACCTGATGGCGATGAAAACCGGCGAACGGACAATGCTTCCAGTTGTTCCAGATATTTGCGGTTTTCACGGCTGTTTAGCAATTGCTGTTTCAGATTGCAAAGTATAAACCATTGGGTGTAAACACTCAAATAGAGATTATCGCGCGTTTCCCTGAATTTCTGAAACTCCATATTAGCCATATGTCCGGCTTCGGTTTGAGCGGCTCTACGCGTGCCGAACCACGGAAACATCTGCATCAGCGTGAAATCTGCGACCTGACTTCCATCGATAATGTCCATCGGTTTCAGATAATACCCCATATCCAATTGAGGGTCAGGAGTGGCTCCTGCCTGCGGTATTTTTTGTAATGCCGCCTGATAAGCCAAGTAATCGGCTTTCAGACCCGGATTATTCTGTACGGCTACTTCAAGATAATGGCTCAACGAATCTTGTCCGAAAGCCACTGAAAATTCCGCAATTAACAAAACGATTAAAAAAAGTAATTTATATCGATTCATAGACTTTTTCATTTTTATGAGTTTTTTCGTTTTCTTTCCTGATAACACTTTCGCGCCACCAACACTGAAGTATCGGCACAACGAACATGGTCATCGATTGAATCAGCATACCGCCAAACGTGGGTATCGCCATCGGTATCATAATATCAGAACCTTTTCCGGTAGATGTAAGCACAGGAAGCAATGCAATCAAAGTAGTGGCTGTGGTCATTACCGCCGGACGTACTCTCTTAAGCCCGGCAAACACTACCGCTTCTCTTATTTCTTCTTTCGTTTGTGGATCTCGTTCAATAAACGTATCGTGAATGTAAGTTCCCATCAGCACACCGTCATCAGTGGCTATACCGAAAAGTGCGATGAATCCTACCCACACGGCAATACTCAGATTAACAGGATGCATTTGAAACATATCCCGAAAATTTACCCCGGCTATCGAAAAGTCCATAAACCACGGTTCGCCATAAAGCCACAGCAGGATAAATCCGCCGGCAAAAGCCACAAATACACCTGAAAAGTGAATCAGCGAAGCTGTTATGGTTTTAAACTGAAAGTAAAGTATCAGCAGAATGGCCAGAAGACTGATAGGAATAATAATTAACAGACGTCTCGAAGCGCGCTCCTGCTGTTCGTAATTTCCGGCAAAAACGTACGATACGCCATTCGGCAATTGCAATTCACCCGAAGCTATTTTTTCTTTCAGCACTTTGTCGGCTTCCTTCACTACATTAACTTCTGCGGCACCCTCAATTTTATCAAAAATCACATAGCCAACCAGAAACGTATTTTCACTCTGAATCATTTGTGCACCCCTGGTGTATTCTATGCTGGCTACATCACCTAGCGGTATTTGTGCGCCGGTTGCAGTTGGAATAATTAGTTTCGACAGTTCTTCGGGATTTTCCCTCAATTCACGGGGATAACGCAACCGAACGGGATAACGTTCGCGCCCTTCAACCGTTGTAGTTAGCGGCATTCCACCCACGGCAGCGCTAATTACCTCCTGCATATCGGAAACCGTTATGCCGTAACGCGCCATATTCTGACGATCCAGTTTAATTTCGAGATAAGGAGCGCCGACAGCTCTATCGTAAAAAACTGTGGACGGTAAAATGGACGGCACATCTTTTAATGCCGCTTCAAGCATCCTGCCCCCTTCTTCAATGGATTCCAAATCGGGTCCCGACACTTTCACGCCCATTGGTGCACGCATACCGGTTGACAGCATCACCAACCGAGCTTCGATGGGTTGCAGTTTGGGTGCCGATGTAAGTCCAGGCAGGTGTGATACGTTAACAATTTCCTGCCAGATATCATCAGCATTCTTGATATGCGGCCTCCACTGGCGGAAATAATCGCCTCTCCTGTGTGGTGTTAAGCTATCTGCCGGGATAAGTCGGAATCCATCTTTGGGATTATAAGTCGATCCGCTTTTAAGAATGAATTCGCCTTTACGATTCACCTTGAATTTTACCCGATGTCCGTTTTCATCCAGAATGTATTCGGAACGATAATTAATCACGTTCTCGAACATCTGCGTAGGTGCCGGATCGAGTGCGGAATTAACACGTCCCCATTTCCCAACGGTCATTTCCACTTCGGGAATATTCTGTATCCGTTTATCAAGCGCTTCGATAAACTGTAAATTCTGTTCAATTCCCGTGTGCGGCATACTGGTGGGCATCAGAAGGAATGAACCTTCATTCAGACTCGGCATAAACTCCTGTCCTATTCCCGGGAATTTGTTAGTCGCGGTTTGCCAGAATCCGGTCTGACGAAACGATTTCCATCCGATTGTTTCGAAGCTTTTCGCAACAAAACCAAACGATTTATCGAACCCCATCCAGATAACAAACCCTAAAATCAATGTAACAACAGGTATTGTCATAAACTTCCAGCGATTGGCAAGACTCCAGCGAAGGATTTGCTCGTAATAAATTACTAACAACCACAGCAAACCAAGAATAAAAGCGATGATGAAGATGACAAAAACGAAATTAAGCGAGATTCCCGCTTGCGTACCCATCGGAAGCCATTCTACGGTGAGAAAATAAACCACCATAAAAATGGCAATGCCGATATTGATGTAAGTTGGCATTTTCCTGTTTTCCCATCGGTCTTCAAAATAGTTGTTCACACCAAAAAGTACCAAAACCAGATAAGCTCCCGTGCCGGTGATAATAAACAACACGATTCCCGCTATTGCCAGCAATACGTTGGCCACTCTGCGAACCATCTTCGATGTAATTCGCAACGAAAAAATATAATAAGCAAGAGTAGGCAATACGGCAATACCCAGAAGAAATGCCGAAACCAGCGCGAAAGTTTTGGTATAAGCCAAAGGTTTAAAGAGTTTCCCTTCCTGCGCTTCCATCATGAAGACCGGAAGAAAACTGATAACGGTGGTAAGCGATGCAGTGAGAATGGCGCCGGAAACTTCACGAACGCTTCGGTAGATTAAATCGATAAATTCCTTGCCTTTTCGTATCGTTTTGTTCTCTTCCATTTCCATGTGGCGAATGATATTTTCTACATACACTACGCCGATATCGATCATTAATCCGATGGCTATGGCAATTCCGGAGAGTGCAACAATATTCGCATCGATTTTCAGCTGACGCATGATGATAAAGGTAAACAAAACGGCAACGGGTAGAATACTCGAAATAATAACCGATGCCCTTAAATTCAGCACTATGACAATCACGACAATAATACAAATAAGTATTTCAAGTGATAGCGCCGATTCTAACGTGCCGATGGTTTCGTGAATCAGTCCGGTTCGGTCGTAAAATGGAACTACAGTTACTTTCGAAACGGTACCGTCAGGCAACGTTTTTTGGGGTAATCCCGCTTCGATTTCCTGAATTTTCGATTTCACGTTATTAATTACTTGAAGCGGATTTGAACCGTGCCGGGCAACCACAACGCCTCCCACGGCTTCCACTCCCTCTTTATCTAACCCTCCCCGGCGCGTTGCAGGGCCGATATTGACAAAAGCCACATCTTTGATTTTGACGGGAACATTGTCTCTGACGGTGACTACAGCCTCTTCCAGATCGGATACATTCTTAATGTAGCCAAGGCCTCTCACCAGATATTCCACCTTATTAATTTCGATGGTTTCGGCGCCAATATCCAGGTTGCTTTTTTGAATGGCATTCATAACATCCATGATGGATACATTAAACGCGCGCATGGCATTGGGATTTACTTCTACCTGATACTCCTTTACAAATCCGCCCACCGACGCCACTTCCGAAACTCCTTCGGCCGACGAAAGCGAATATCGGATTTGAAAATCCTGAATGGATCGAAGTTCATCCGGATCCCATCCTCCGACGGGTTTACCGGTTTGTGGATTTCGTCCTTCGAGCGTGTACCAGAAGATTTGTCCCAAAGCGGTAGCATCGGATCCTAAGGTTGGCTGAACATCGGCAGGTAAGGTTCCGGCGGGAAGCGAATTCAGTTTTTCCAGTATCCTCGACCGGCTCCAGTAAAACTCGATATCGTCTTCGAAAATGATGTAAATGAATGACATCCCAAACATGGATGAACTGCGGATGGTTTTCACACCCGGAATTCCAAGCAACGAAGTCGTAAGCGGATATGTAATTTGCTCCTGAATGTCTTTGGGTGAACGCCCCATCCATTCCGTGGCAACAATTTGCTGGTTTTCGCCTATATCAGGGATAGCATCCACAGGAACAGGATCGCGCGGTAAAATGCTGTGCCAGTTAAATGGAGCTGTGGAAATTCCCCATAAAACAACGACAATCAGCAACAGCATTGTTATCAGCCTGTTATTTAGAAAATATTTAATTATTCTGTTTAGCATATTGATTTTTTCGATTTTGAACAATTGTTTTATTTGCAATAAAAGCAACACGCAACATTTTTAAAATTCAAATTTCAAAAATGCACGTAAATGTCCTGTCAACAATCAGAAAATGTGATTATTGACAATCGAAAAAATCAAATGCGGTAGATGCAGATGTAATTGAGAATACTTACATCCTGCAGAAAGAGCCCTCCGGGCGGAAAGTCGTTTTGTAGTAAAGTTGTGTGCGGTTCAGATATCTTGTCATTGAACAAATCTTTCAGAATGAACCACACATTTTCAAGTGAAACAGATAATTTATCTGAATTTATTTCCTGTGTTTTGTTTTGGTAATCGTCTGTTGATACCTGAATGGTCTCGAAATCGCAACAATTATCGTGTGATTTATTCAGATTATAATTATGTTTTTCTGAAGTCTCTGCCGAGCAATCAGAATCCTCAATTTCTGTTGTTTGGCAACAGGATGAATCGTCGTTATTGACAAACAAATTCCAGGAGTACAACTTACCTCCACAGTAATGCATGGCAAGAACCGGTTGAATTGCAACCAGCGCCATAACACTCAGTAAAAATATAGCTAACCCTTTTCTCATAATTAAACCAATACAATAGAAACAAAAATCGCGCAATAAGGTTGACAAAAATAGGCGTTATTTCACTTTTGTCCAAATTAGTGATTGTAATATGAGTTAAATTCTTTTTCTATAACTCTACCGCCGATAATTCCGCCAAAGCAAGCTCGTAATCGCGTTCTGCTTCCAATACTTGTATCATGGCATCATAATAGTATCCGATTTCCAGCAGATAATCGAGTAAGGAAATTTCTCCGCTGTCTAATGCTTTTTTCAATAATTCATCGTTTCGGTTTGAGGTGATGGTTTCACGGAACTTCAACGCATTCTGCTGCAATACCGATGCTTTCAGGTAAAGGCTTTGCAGGCGATTGTAGAACTGAATTTTGGTATCCTCCAATGCAATTTCAGAAGCTTTTACCTGGGATTTAGCGTATCGCTGCATATTCTTGTTTTCCCAAAGCGGGATAGAAACTCCCAGTGTAACTCCCTGAAACTGTTCTCCAACAACTTTTTCACTCATGTAACCGGTGGAGAATTTAGGTAACGATAATGCTCTGTTCAATTTTACTCTTTCCTTGCCTATCTCAATTTCTCCTTTTACATACTGAAGAACAGGATTCTTTGTTTCCATATTTGAATACCATTCATCGAAATTAGAAGGAAGCATTGGTGGAGAAAACTCGTCTTGCAGAAGTGCAATTTCTTTTCCGCCATTCATTCTTTTCAGCTCAGATAACAAGGCTACCCGTTGCGCTTCAATTTTGGCCAATTCAGTTTGTATAGCAGTCAAATTCAACTTGGCTTTATTGTATTCGAGAATGTTCGCATCGCCTTTGTCCAGCCTGATTTGGTACGTTTCCGCCATTCGTCGGGCATTATCGATCCGTATAGAATACTCTTTTACCAGCGCATTGTGATACACTAACTCGATACAGGTTTGTTTAGCCAGCAGCAACAGATTCGTCCTCTCTGATTTATAAACGATTTCGGCATTTGCGTTTTGCAAATCAGCGATATTCCTGCGATGTCCGTAAGCCGTTGGAAAATCGAAAGATTGCGAAACCGCAAAATCAGTGCGTTTGCCCATAACTTTGGGATTTCCCCAAAGGTAATTAAATTCCACTTCGGGATTGGAAAGATAAATTCCGGTTCGGTTCCCAATTTTCTGCGATTCTATTTGCTCCCGCAATGCCGCCAAAGCAGTATTATTAGCTTCAATTTGTTGCAAAACAGTTTCATATCCGTCTTGAGCAATTGCGGCAAAAGGGATAATTAAAGTAATTATATAAATAAGTAATTTCATTTAAGAGTTATTTTTTAATAGATTTCAGACATCAGCCTGTTTTCTCTTTTCTGACTTTTTCTCAATTAATTCATAAACAATGGGAACAATAAAAATATTCAGCAACGTGGATGTGAGCAATCCACCCAACACCACCACAGCCATTGGGCTTTGAATTTCGTTTCCCGATTTTCCACCCTGAACCACAAGCGGGATAAGTGCTAAAGCGGCTGTGAGCGCTGTCATCAGAATTGGATTCAGCCTGTCGATGGAACCGTGTAAAACCCTCTCGTGCAATGGTTCTCCATCTTGCGCCATGTGTTGATAACGCGATATCAACAGAATTCCGTTTCGTGTGGCAATTCCGAAAAGCGTGATAAACCCAATAATAGACGGAATACTCACCACACCTGAAGTAAAGAATATGGCCAACACACCGCCAATCAATGCCAACGGAAGATTGAGCAAAACAATGGCTGAGAGCTTCAAGTCTTTAAATTCGCCGTAAAGGAGCAGAAAAATAACGCAAATAGCCAAAATGGAGGTAATAAACAGAATTCGGGCAGCATTTTCAGCCGTTTCGAATTGTCCTCCGTATTCTACCCGATATCCCTCCGGCAATGTAATATTTTGCTCGATATTCCTGCGGATATCATCCACCACGCTCTTTAAATCGCGACCCGATGTATTAGCAGAAACCACTATCTTTCGTTGCACATTTTCACGGGAAATACTGCTTGGCCCGCCAACCGAAACTACATCGGCAATCTCTTCCAACGGAACTTTGCGCCCGCTTCCTACATCAATCAATGCCGAACGAACCTGATCGATACTTTCGGTGTAATTCTTGTTCAACCGCAAAACCAAATCGAAACTTCGTTGTCCTTCGTAAATATCAGCTAGTTTTTCACCGGCAAATGCCAATTCGATGAATTTGTTAAAATCTTCGACCGACACACCGTATTTCGACAACATCCCCCGATTTGCCCGTATTTGAAGCTGCGGCGTTTCGGTCTGTTGTTCCACCGATACATCCACCAGGCCATCAATATCCTTTATCGAATTCTGAATTTGATTACCAAGCATAAACAAATCGCTCAAATCAGTACCGAAAAGTTTAATGGCAATGCTGGCACGTGTTCCCGACAGCATGTGATCGATACGATGCCCGAGCGGCTGTCCAATGGTAACAGCCATTCCGGGGACTCCGCCCAACGCGCTGCGGACTTCCTTCATAAATTCTTCGTTATTCCTTTTCTTTAATTTAAACTGAACGTCAATTTCGGATCCGTTTGTCGATTGTGAATGTTCGTCCAACTCACCTCGTCCGGTGCGACGTGCCGTGCTGGTAACTTCCGGAATTTTCAACAATTCAGTTTCCATCAGATTCCCCAACCTGTTGGTTTCTTCCAGCGAAACGCCGGGTTTTGTAACCGCTGTAATCACTAACGCCCCTTCGTTAAATTCGGGCAGAAAACTCCGTCCCAATGTGAAAAACAATATGACCGACAGGATAAACACACCAATAGTAGGATACAATACTTTCTTCTTGTTGCGAAGCACCCATTCGAGCCATCGTTTATAACCCGTTGTAAGTTTGCGCGTGAGCCAACTGTCTTTAATATTTTTATTCAGGTAATTTTCGTCTGATAACATCAGTTTGCACATCAGCGGCGTCACCGTCATTGCCACAATGAGCGACATAAACAAGGCCACGATAAAGGCTACGCCCAACGGCTTCAGCATACGGCCTTCCATTCCGGTAAGAAAAAACAACGGAATAAAAGCCACGATAATGATTAATGTTGCATTCAGAATAGATGCACGAATTTCGACAGAAGCATCCAAAACAACATTGAATACAGGTCGGCGTTCAGGTTTTGACTTTCTGTGATTTTGCTTCAAGCGTTTATACACATTCTCCACATCGATAATAGCATCATCCACCAGAGAACCGATGGCAATGGTCATTCCGCCAAGCGTCATCGTGTTAATATTCATCCCCAAAAAATACAAAACGATAATCGTACCCAGCAACGAAAGCGGAATAGCCACGATTGAAATGATGGTAGTACGAAAACTCGCTAAAAACAGGAAAAGGATAATAACCACAAACAATGCACCTTCCAACATAGCACTTCCCACATTCCTGACTGACGATTCGATAAAATCGGCCTGACGGAAAATCCTGGTATTCATTTTCACATCCGAAGGTAGCGTTTTTTCTATTTCGACAAGGTTTCTCTCTATGTTTTCGGTAACGCGCAACGTATTGATATTGGGTTGTTTGGAAATAGCAATAATGACTGCTGGCTCTACATTTTCTGATGCCTCGCCGTATTTTACGGCACTTCCGATAACCACATCCGCCACGTCGGATACCACCACCGGCCGGTTGTTAACGGTTTTAATGTGCGTATCGCCTAATTCGTCCAAATCGTTGGAACGAGCCATTCCCCGGATCATGTATTCGTTGCCGAAATCGCGTACTACCCCACCCGATGAATTCGCACTAAAAGTTCGTCCGGCCTGTGCCAGTTCGTTCATACTGATCCCCAGAAAATCCATTTTTTGCGGATCCGCAAGAATTTGGTATTGCTTGTAATCGCCGCCGATAATTGTTACCTGCGACACACCACCCGTGGCAAGAATAGCAGGTTTAACCACCCAATCGGCGAGAGTACGTAACTCCATTTGTGATGTGCTGTCGGATTTTAATCCGATGAAAAGAATTTCGCCCATGATACTCGATTGCGGCGCCAGCACGGGCACAATGCCTTCAGAGAGCACTTCGCCAAGCGTAACCATTTTTTCACTCACTATCTGACGCGCTTTGAAAATATCGGCTCCCCAGTCGAATTCAACCCACACGAAAGAATATCCCTGCATCGATGCCGAACGCACGCGACGCACGTTGGTAGCACCATTTACCGATGTTTCGATGTGAAAAGTTACCAATCGCTCTACTTCTTCAGCCGACATGCCGTGAGCATCAGTCATTACAGCAACCGTTGGAGCAGTTAAATCGGGAAACACATCCACATCCATTCGCTGCGATGTGAGCACTCCGCCCACAATTAGCAACACCGCTCCCAATAAGACAAAGAGCTTATTTTCGAGCGAATATTTTATTATTTTGTTTAGCATAAGTTAATGTTTGAAGATATTAGACCACTTCGCTATCAGACTGTTCGAGTTCTATTGTCTGATTTCTGATATCTAACGTCTGCCATCTGTTTAATGTACGTGTCCTGCATGCGGATCAATTGCTCCAGCCGATTGGGCCAATTTCACCAAAATAGCCCCTTTTCCCACAACGCGCTCGCCTCGCGATAAACCTTCCGTAATTTCTGTCCGTATGCCGTCGGTCTCGCCTCTTTTTACCGGACGTTTTTCGAACAGTTCGGGAGTAAGTTGAACATACACGAAATAATTTCCCATTTCCTCCACAATGGATTCGTTGGAAACGGTTAGTGTTTCGGTTTGTGACTGCGTTTTAATGAACATTTCGATAAAACTTCCCGAAATAAAACCAGCGCGGTTGTCTATCTGAAACACAACGGGAAGAAGCGGATTGTTGATATCGGCCGATTTTCCGAATGAAACGATGCGCCCGCCCAGTTCATCGAGTGTGTATGCGGTTTTGTTTTGCAACAACCTGAAAGTAACATCAGAAATATTGGCTAATTGTTCAAAATATCTTGGACGCAACTCAGCTTTTATAAACAGATTTTTGTTTTGCGAAACCGTTAATACGGGTTGCCCGGCAGCGGCGTATTCGCCGTTTCGAACCATCACGCCGGTAATAAATCCGCTGATAGGCGAATTCACAGCTTGTTTTCCGGCCGAGAAATTCTTTCTTAAATTATTGTAATTAGCCTGAGCATTGTCCAATTCGGTTTTTGCCCGCAATAATTCGCTTTGCGAAACAATACGGTCTTTTGCCAGTTCGGCTTTGCGGTCGTATTCCGCTTTGGTACGATTGTACTCATTCTGAGCTTCGGAAAAACGCACCGACAGGTTATTGTCGGCCATACCGCTGCCATCGATGGTGAACAACGTTTGTCCGGCACCTATAGCTCTTCCTTCCACTACATTATCTCCCGGGAAGAGCACTGTGCCTCCGGTTCTGGCCGTAATGATCCGTTCATCGCCTAATGAAGGCTGAATTTGCCCTACCGCGCGGATTATTTGCCCGAAGGGCTCTTTTCGGACTTCTTCGGTACTGAAATCTACTTTCCAGCTTTGTTCCTTGGTGAAGGATACGGCGTTGGTGCTTGTGATCACCGCATCTTGTGCGGCGTGAATGGCATCGTGTTCGTCGGCAAATACGGTGGTACCGTCGATGGTGAGCTGGGATGTTTTATCGGGAGTTTTTATTTGAAACACCAGTTTTGCGTCGCCGGCTTTTTCGGGTTTTAGTGAAAATTTAAAAATCCCGGGGCGTGTAGGTGAATCGAGGGTTTGCTCCACTCTATCGGAACCAGTAATTAAACTCGCCGTAACACTTCCGGTTTCCAACGGTTTAAAATTTCCCAAATGAGTAAAATGAGCCAAAATTTCACTTTCGTTTCCCATGGCAAAAGGAGTTGCTTCTGCATAAACTTCAAAATCATCGCTGTAAGCAGTTAGTTGTAGGTTGTCCACGTGGTCGAGATCGTGGTCATGAGCGTCATGATTATTACAAGATGTGATACTGAGGGCGATAAATAACGTAGAAATAAAATAAGTTATTTTCATTATAGCTGATTTTAATTTATTGTGAAATAACTGATAATCAATTAACAATAGAAATATTGCAAATCAATTGATTACAAAAACAAATAAGAAAAAATCAGCAAAAAGGAGGGGCCCTCAATCCTTTGGATTGAGTAATGTGAGAAGTATATAAAGATTCTGTATGTGGCTTTTGTCGGAAAGGTAAGGGTGTGAAAGTCGCTTCAATCAGAATGAGATTATCCGGCAATAAACTCAACAATAAAGGTTGAAAGTCGATGTCCGATTCATTTCCCTGAATCGAATGATTATCATTTACAAACCGTATATAAACATTATCCAGTAGGCAGTCTTCCAGACTCAAATTCCTGTGAGTATTTTCATCGTTTTCGGAAGTAGTGGCTTTACTTTGCAGATGTTGACAATGATGTACTGCATCGTGTTGATGAAAAGAAATAATACAGGAATTGAATAATGGATTGTGGTGATGATGCGGAATAACAGCATGAACCAATAAAACCAAATTGGCAAGCAACAATAAACCTATTCCGATTGCTTTTTTCATGCTGGAGTATTTCTGCAAAGATAAAAATATTTTTTTGTTTATCCCAAATGAATGGAAATGATTTATTTGTTGTCAGTTATGAGTTGTGGTTCAGAATACTCGTCACCTTAATCAAACATTATCAAAAACTTAATATTAAAAAGAAAAAATATTCTAATTGCTTGTTTTTATGAATTTATTGTGTATTTTTGACACGTCGTACATTTTAAAAACCTAAAACGACCGTATTCGCGTCATTTATGGCGAACTAATTCATCGAAAACCAATTTTAAAATTGGGATATAAGAAAAACAAAAACGTTTCATTTTACTACAAAAAAGAAAATATGAAAGATTTATCTCGTCGTGATTTCATTCGCACCGGACTCACGGGAATCGTCGGTGTAACCGCTGCCTGCTCAGGATTGGGAAAATTAAATGCTGCCCCTCGCGAGGCGATGGTCGACAGCGTAAAACTGGGAAATTCGGGACTGAAGGTTTCGCGGATTGCATTAGGAACGGGCTCTAGAGGCGGATCAAAAGCATCAAATCAAACCCGGCTGGGTATGGAGAAATTTGTAGAAATGGCCCAATACGCTTATGACAGAGGCGTGCGTTTTTTTGATATGGCCGATTCTTACGGTTCACATCCCTATGTGGGAGAAGCAATAAAAAAAATGCCACGCGAAAAAATAACGCTACTTACAAAAATCTGGACTTACGAAGACGGATCGGACAGGAATATTCCGGTACGCGAATCCATCGATCGTTATCGTCAGGAAATTGGCACCGATTATATCGATATTGTACTGATGCACTGCTTAATGAGCGGAGGATGGCATAAAAACCGCACCCACTATATGGATGGATTGTCGAGAGCAAAACAAGACGGACTTATCAAAGCCGTGGGCGTATCGTGCCACAATTGGGATGCCATGGCCGAAGCAGTTGACAGTCCGTGGGTAGATGTGATTTTGGCACGTATTAATCCTTTTCAGAGCAACATGGATGGAACACCCGATGCCGTGAGTGACCTGCTGAAAAGAGCTAAAGCAAACGGAAAAGGCCTGATAGGGATGAAGATTTTCGGTGAAGGGAAAAACGTGAGTGATACCGAACGCGAGCAATCTCTCAAATATGCACTTACCGATGCCAATATTCATTGCATGACGCTTGGGATGGAATCCATTGCTCAGATTGAAGATGCTGTTGACAGGGTTATGAAGCTGGCGAAGGCTTAATTATAGTTTTCCGCAAACTTTTTACAACCACCTGCAAAATCAGGTGGTTTTTTATTTCAAAAGTATACTCAGATAAAAAACACTAATTTCTAAAAACATAATTGTTAAAGAAATCGTTTAATATATAAATCGTTCTTTTTCTGAAACAGAATAGCTTATCCTGAAGAAAAAACGAATGGGGTTATCAAATATTTTAGGTTAAATCAAAAACGCATAACGATTATGGAAGAAATTAAGAATCGAAAATGGAAAACAGCCCATTTTTCACTTACCGTGATTTTAATGGCGTTGTTGATACAGGCATGTGGAACTGTTCCTTTAACGGGCAGAAGACAACTGCAACTTGTATCGGATCAGGAAGTGCTTGCACTGAGTTCACAACAGTATCAGGAATTTATACGTCAGGCTCCGATCGAAAACGGAACGCGTGACGCGGAAACGGTAAAACGGGTAGGAAGACGAATGGCAACTGCCGTTGAGACTTTTTTAAAAAGCAACGGATATGAATCGGAGTTGGGAAAATACGATTGGGAGTTTAACCTTGTTAAAGATAAGAATGTCAATGCTTTTGCTATGCCCGGAGGAAAAGTGGCAGTTTTTAGTGGTTTGTTACCGGTGGCTCAGGACGAAGGAGGATTGGCTGTAGTTGTAGGACACGAAATTGCACACGCAGTAGCCAAACATGCTAACGAGCGCATCAGCCAACAAATTGCATTACAGTACGGCGGAGCAATAGCCGGCGGACTATTGGGCGGATCATCAGAAGCTGTGCAGCAAATTGCCGGTACCGTATTTGGTTTAGGCTCGCAATTCGGTATTTTATTGCCCTATGCCCGCCGTCAGGAACTGGAAAGCGATGAGTTAGGATTGATTTTCATGGCGCTTGCGGGTTATGATCCCAGAACTGCAATACCTTTCTGGCAGAGAATGGCCCAACAATCACAAGGTCAAGCCCCACCCGAGTTTATGAGCACTCACCCGTCTGATGATAGTCGAATTTCACGTTTGCTGCAACTCATGCCTACAGCATTGAAATACTACAACGGCAACGGTATCGAAAATACAGATTGCACCAATCCGATCGAGTGTAAAACCAAAATTCCGTACCAAAAAACAGCTGCAAGGTAGCGTACGTGTGCCGGAAACAATGGAAGGTGATATCTTTTGTTATCCCAGCAGCTCCAATCCATTGGAACAGTTGTTTATTGTTGTAAGCTGAATATTTTAAGCCATCAAAAACTTTAACTTTTGACTCTTTGGGTTCACCTAATATAGAATACGCCTGTTCTGAAATAGGCAACACTTCAACGCCTTGGGTTTTCTTTTGGCTGAAGTTCAGGAAATACCCGTGACCCTCAATGTATTCAATTTCGCCCCAAACCATTTTTTGAATATCTGAAAACCTTAAACCGGTAAGGGCTGAAAACAGGGCTGCACGTTTCAGCAAATCATTTTTGCACGGCGTTCTTACGAGTCTATTCAGTTCCTCAATGGTTAAGTGCTCCCGTCTTGTTTCGGCTGCCTTAATGGGCTGTATCTTGGCGTTAAGGTCTGTTTGAAGTATCCCATCTTTGTAGGCTTGTCTTAATGCCGCCTTTACCTTATTGAAGTATGAAACGGCGGAATTTTGGGAAAGGGTTGATTTGTCACTCTTCTTACTCTTGGTCGTCAGCAGGTATTCTTTGAAGTCCTCTATAAATTTTTCGTTTAAGTCGGCAAATTTCAATTTTCCATTGGTAAATGTTTCAAGGTAGCTTAGTGCCGAAGTCCAATTGTCGTGATTATTTTCTTTGCGTTTATTGGATAACATCCTGAAATACTTTATAAAGCACTGCTCACCAAGTTCCTTTAACCTTAGTTGTTCTTTTTCAAATTCACTGTATACCTCGGGCTTGTTTAAAACATTAGCTTTTTTTTGTCTTATGCTTTCAGCTATTTTTAAGGTATCGGTATTGTGTTGTTTATCAATAGGGGTTAATTTTACTTTTCTCTCTTTCCCGTTTTTGTCAATAACAACTTCATCAAAGATATATAGTCCCAAAAATTCCCTTCGTGTGGGTTTGCCTGTTTTAGGATGTGTAATTGCCGGGTAAAAATCCAAATAAAGAGTTTGGCGTCCCTTGCTTATTTTCTTTTGCCTCAATGTTACTCTTGTTGCCATTGCCTTTGAATTAAGTTATTAAAGATACTAAAGTTATTCACTAAACAAATCTTTTTTTTGAGCAAATAGATTGTCAATTATATTTTTTGGAACATAGGCATACCAACCTTTTTTTATTTTGGGTATGTTGTTTCGTTTAATAATTTCGTATAAAGATTTCTCTGAAATACCGTATTTATCCTGTACTTCAGAAAGGGTGTAGCTTTCGGTAATATCAAAAGATCCTGCAAGTTTCCATTCGTACAAATCCCGTTTTTGTTGTTCGGGAATTGTTGCAACTTCAGGTACTTCGGTAAAGATCAAATCAAGGTCGTAGCGCCTTATAATAGTTTTCTTTATCAATATATTCGTGGCTTTCAGCTTTCCGGTATTAATGAGTTTATAGATGTTTTGACGTGAGCAGCCTATTAACTTTGAAACTTCTGTGACGGTCAAAAATTCTTTGGCTTTCAGCACTTCGATAGGCTTTGTTTTTATTTGTCTTGTTTCGGCATTTGATTTTTGCACCTTTACGGATCTTATTTTTTGTTTATAGGCTGCACTATTGCACCGGTGTGAACAATATGCAGTTGTTGTGGTCCGGGCTGTAAATTCCGTTCCACAATGTTGACAAATTCGCTGCACTTGTATATTGCTACTCATGTTCAAATTTTTGGTTATTTCACCCCCTTAAAAGTGTTCCAAAGTGTATTAAAGTGTTCCATTTTGTAAACTATGTAAACTAATGAGGTACAAATATAGATAAAAAAAGATACTTTATTTAAAAAAGATACAAAGAAGGTACAAACTTGTACCTAATAAACGTATAACATTACAAAATAAACTCGCTACAAAAACAATAAAAAAGCTCTATTACAGAGCTTTAATTAGGTTTGTTATTTGTTTATTATTTTATTGTTTTGTGTGGTTACTTTCCGATACAAAAGCGGGAAAAGATATTCCCTAAGACTTCATCAGTAGATATTTGACCAGTAATTTCTCCCAAATAGAACATACACTCGCGGATGTCTTGCGATATAAAATCACTGGTAATGCCAATTTCCAGTCCTTCTTTCACCCGACGAATAGCAGCAAGCGCTTTTGTCAATGCCTCATAATGACGCAGATTGGTAACAATTACATCGTTCTCCCCTATTTGTGGAATATGTGCAGCTTTCAACAGTAGTTGTACTAAAACATCGGTATTCTGTTGTTTTTTAGCCGAAATAAATAAGCGTTCCGCTTCAAGATTGGGTAAGATATTTTGTTTTTCAGTGAGTTCAGCATTAGAAATCAAATCGGATTTATTGAAAAGCAATACTACCTGTTTTTCATTTAGTTTGGGCACAATGGACTGTGCTAACGATTCTATTTTCTCCGCAGGAGTAGTCAGATCTATCATCCATAACACGATACTTGCCTGTTCAATTTTCTGAAACGTACGCTCAATACCAAGCGACTCAATGGTATCTGTAGTGCTACGAATACCTGCGGTATCGATAAATCGGAACGTAACTCCACCGATATTTACAATATCTTCTATCACATCGCGCGTGGTGCCGTGAATGTCGGAAACAATGGCTTTTTCTTCATTCAACAGTAAGTTTAACAATGTGGATTTCCCGGCATTGGTTTCCCCAATAATCGCTACGGGAATACCGTTTTTAATAGCGTTACCCAACTGGAACGAGTTTGCCAGCTTATCTATTTCTCGTTCAATTTCTTCTGTCAGTTCGTAAAGCTTTTGACGGTTAGCAAATTCAACATCTTCTTCCGAAAAGTCGAGTTCCAGTTCAATCAACGACACAAATTGCAGCAATTTATCGCGCAAGTCCGTCAATTTATCGGCAAAACCACCACGCATTTGGTTCATCGCCACCCGATGCGAAGCCTGCGATGAAGATGCAATTAGATCGGCTACCGCTTCTGCCTGGCTCAAATCGAATTTACCGTTCTTAAACGCACGGCGCGTAAACTCTCCGGCTTTTGCTAATCGAATCCCCTGTACAATCAACGCTTCAACAATTTTTTGCTGGATATAAACCGAACCATGACACGAAATCTCCACACTCTCTTCACCCGTAAACGAGTGAGGAGCGCGAAAAACTGTCACAAGTACCTCATCTACAACTTCGTTGTTAAAAACGACTTGTCCAAAAAGAGCTGTATTCGCCTTTGCTTTCACAAGCTTTTTACCGGATGGAGAGACAAATAGTCGGTCAACTACAGCAATACATCCCTCGCCCGATAAGCGAATAACGGCTATCGCACCCATTCCGGGTGGAGTTGAAATAGCGGTAATGATATCAACCCCTAAATCCCCTAAAGGGGACTTAATGCTAAGCGAATTATTTGTATTTGTTGTTCTATTTTGCATTTTTTAATTTTTGCCGAACCTTTAATCAGTTCTTGCTCTCTTCAGTTATTTCTCGAATGACCTTTTCAGTATCATAAAATACACGCTTATTGGTAAATCGTAATACTTTTAAACCGAATTGTTCTAATTCTATATCTCTATTTTTGTCATATTCAAATTGTTCAGGTAATTTATGATAACCACCATCAACTTCAATAATTAATTTGGCAGTAAGACAATAGAAATCTGCAACAAAATAAAAGATAGGATGCTGCCGTTTAAATCTAACGTTTAATATCCTATTTCCGCGAAGAAAGTTCCACAAAAACAGTTCCGCTTCAGTTTGATTATTTCTTAACTCCTTCGCAAACTCAAATAAAATAGGCAATGCACCATAAAACATATTTACCATCCCTAAATAGTAGCGTTGCGTTAATT
>DCEG01000063.1 GCA_002316835.1 Bacteroidales bacterium UBA1035
CAATGGGAAAAAGTTGTCAATTCGTACTCACAAGATTATTCGGACAGTTACGAAATATTCATTACCGGTTCCAATTCTAAAATGCTTTCGGGTGACTTAGCCACACTCCTATCAGGGCGATATGTATCTTTTGAAGTTTTCCCATACAGTTATTCGGAATACTTGGGAATGACGGGGCAAGACAAGGGCAAACAAAGTTATATGGCTTACATGGATGGTGGCGGACTACCCGAATTATTTATGCTCCAAAAGCAAGAACTTAAACGCAATTATATCTCCGCAGTAAAAGACACCGTTTTATTAAGGGATATTATTCAACGTAATAACATTCGTGACCCCAAACTGCTTGAAGATATTTTTGTGTTTTTGGTGAACAACGCTTCTAATCTGATATCCATATCAAGTATTGTAAAGTATTTTAAAGGACAAGGGCGAAGAGTAAGCTATGATGCGATATCTAACTATATCGGATATATAGAAGATACATTTTTAATTCATCGTTGCGACCGATATGACATAAAAGGAAAAGACACGTTATCGGGTAATGCTAAATTTTACATGAATGACTTAGCTTACAAAAATTACCTTTATCCGGGATTTGGTTATGGTTTTGGATATCTTGTAGAAAATCTAATATACTTGGAGCTGTGTCGTGCCGGATTTGATGTTTATGTCGGTGTTTTACGAAACAAAGAAGTCGATTTTGTAGCTAAGAAAGTTGATCGTGTGATTTATATACAAAGTACGTATCTGCTTTCGGATGAATCTACCGTCGAGCGTGAATATTCCGCTCTCGAATCCATTGGTGATAATTTTGAGAAAATTGTAGTTTCACTTGATGATGTAACATTGCCTCTAAGAGGTGGAATAAGGCATTTGCAGGCATGGAATCTAAAAGAAATACTACAGTGAGAAAATGACATATTAGTAATAATTGCAACTTTCCAGAAAGACAATTGATCCGAGGACAAAATATCTCTAAAAGAAAAAAATTGAATCAATCACCAACGTACACAAGGCTATGTTGGTTAATTTGCACCATTCACTAATTCCTCCGCAATCATTTCTGCCTGCTTTAACACTGTTTCTGTAGCCAGCATTTGCATATCGGGTGGATAGCCATATTTACGCAACAAGCGTTTTACAGAGACTTTCAGTTTGGCTTTTACGCTTTCTTTGATAGTCCAGTCGATAGAGGCATTTTGGCGAATAGTTTCCGTCAATACTACCGCTAATTCACGCAATTTGTCTTTTCCCATCAGCTCCTGTGCGCTGTTATTATAAGCTACGGCTGTGTAAAAAGCATACTCAAAATCCGAAAGTCCCATCGATTTTGCCTGATTATCCATTTCTACAATCTCTTTGCTTAAATGGATTAATTCATCGATAACCTCGGCAGCGGTTAGAATTTTATTGTGGTATTTTTTTATCGAATTTTCCAGCATTTCCATCAGCGAACGGCTTTTCACTAAGTTCTTTTTAGCTCGTGATTTGATTTCGTCGTTCAAAAGCTTTTTCAACACTTCCAATGCCACGTTCTTATGCTCCATCCCTTTCAGTTCCAATAAAAACTCTTCGGAAAGTATGGAAATATCCGGTTTTTTTATTCCGGCTGCATCGAAAACATCAATCACTTTTTCGGTAACCAATGCTTTGTCGATTACCTGACGGATAGTAGTTTCAATTTCTTCGTCCGTTTTTCCAGAACCGGTGCTGTCGAATTTTGCCAAACGGGCTTTTACTGCCTGAAAAAACGAAATTTCGTCTTTGGCATCCATTGCCTGATCGTGCGGAATAGCAATTGCAAACGCTTTGGACAAAGCTGTAACCTCATTGATATATCTTTTCTTGCCGTCTTCTAAACTCAGAATATGCTCTTCGGCAGCTAAAATAGTGGATAGTTTTTTTGAAGTATCCGCTTCGAAATAATCTTCGTACGGGAAACCGTGATACATCTGCGAGATGACTTCCATTTTCTCTAACATCAGCTGTACAGCCTGTTCCTGCATCAGTGCCGGGTCGCCTTTGCCTCCCGCATCGGAATAGAATGAAAGCGCTTTTTTCAAATCCGATGCTATGCCTAAATAATCCACAATTAGTCCGCCCGGTTTGTCTTTATACACTCGGTTTACCCGTGCAATCGCCTGCATCAGGTTATGTCCCTTCATCGGTTTGTCGATATAGAGTGTGTGCATGCTTGGCGCATCAAAACCGGTGAGCCACATATCACGCACGATAACTAATTTCAGCTCGTCGTCCGGATTTTTCATCCGCTCGGCAAGCAATCTGCGCTGTTCTTTGGTAGTATGATGTTTGGCAATTTTCGGCCCATCGGATGAAGCGGACGTCATCACCACTTTCAGTACACCTTTATTCAGTTCGTCGGAATGCCACTCTGGTTTTTGCCGAATAATGGCAGCGTATAACTCGGCAGCAATGCGGCGGCTCATGGTTACAATCATAGCCTTTCCTTCGAATACAGCTTGTCGTTGCTCGAAGTGTTCGATGATATCTTTAGCAATTTGATTGACACGATTAGCACTACCAACCAATGCTTCAAGCTGCGTCCATTTGGCTTTGGCTTTTTGAGTGGATGTGAAATCTTCCTGATCCAATTCATCGTCCAGTTCATCCACCAGGGCTTTTGCATCTTCGCTTAAATTGACTTTTGCCAAACGGCTTTCGTAGTAAATCCGAACTGTAGCTCCGTCTTCTACCGCCTGAGCAATATCGTAAACATCCACATAATTACCGAAAACTGCCGGGGTGTTTACATCGGTGTTTTCAATGGGTGTTCCGGTAAATCCCAGATAAGTTGCATTAGGCAGCGCGTCACGCATATATTTGGCGAAACCATACACAATTCGTTTGCCGACTACTTCGCCGTCTTCGTTCTTTGCATCAATGGTTTTGGCTTTAAATCCATACTGCGTACGGTGGGCTTCATCGGCAATAACGACAATATTTTTTCTTTCGGAAAGCAGTTCATATACATTTCCTTCTTCGAGTTGAAACTTTTGAATAGTGGTAAAAACCACGCCTCCTGAAGCAACTTTAAGCAAATCCTTTAACTCATTGCGGTTTTCAGCCTGTACGGGTTCCTGACGCAGCAGTTGTTTGGATGCAGCGAAAGTATCGAATAGCTGATCATCCAAATCGTTACGGTCGGTGATGACCACGACGGTGGGATTATCCAAAGCAAGCACTATTTTTCCTGTATAAAACACCATCGAAAGCGATTTTCCGCTTCCCTGCGTGTGCCACACAACGCCTCCTTTCCGGTCGCCGACGGGTTGACTTTTCACTCCCGGGACTCCGTAGCTTTCGGGAGATTCCATAACTGAACTGCCTTCGATAATCTTAGATTGAGAATAACCCGATGCCCTCAGGGTAGATTCTACCGCACGATTTACAGCGTAATATTGATGGTATGCCGCCATTTTCTTTACGGTAGTAATCGTTATGATGCCTGTTTCTGGGTCTTCCCGTTTCGATTTTTCGAATACGATAAAATGACGGATAATATCCAGGAGCTTTTCTTTGTTGAGCATACCTGCAATCAAGGTTTCCAACTGGCTGACTAAATACGACGCTTCGGCTTTGCCGTCGGCAGATTTCCACGCCATAAAACGGCTGAAACTTGCCGAAATAGAACCCGCTAGTGCTTCCAAGCCATCTGAAATAACCACGATGCCGTTGTAGGTAAACAAACCCGGAATAAGGGATTTATAGGTTTCAATTTGCCGGAAAGCAGAACGGATGGTGGTGTTTTCATCGGCAGCATTTTTCAACTCCATTACCACTAAGGGAATACCGTTGACAAACAGAATAACGTCGGGACGTTTGATATGGTTGTTCTCGATAATGGTAAACTGATTAACCACTACGAACTCATTGTTCAGCGGATTATTAAAATCAATCAGCCAAACCCGGTCGCCACGCTCGTAACCGCCAACGGTTTTAGTTACCGGAATACCTTCGGTGAGCAGGCGGTGAAAGGTTTCGTTGTTTGCCAGCAATTCCGGCGATGCAATGCGCTGAATTTCCCGAATGGCTTCGGCTTGTGCATCGGCAGGGATGGATTTGTTGATCCGTTTTACCGCATTTTGTAAACGTTCAACCAACAAAACCTGCTCGTAACTTTCCCGTTCCGGTGTTTCTCCGTCAGGAGCGATGCTTGGGGCGTAGAGATATTCGTAACCGAGATTTTGTAGAAGCTCGATGGCGAGGAGCTCGATGGCGGATTCGGTGATATGTGTCATAAATATTAATGAAAAACTATCTCAATCAAAATAATGTTAAACGACGTACTCTATTTCAATTTTCGTAATTTTATCAATTTCCATAAATAAATGTATAAAATGTCTGAATACTTCAGGATTATTATTTTTACGAACTTCTTGTGAAAATGAAGATTTACGCTTATTGTTTATTTCATAAATATTGGGGATTGCTGTTTCTTTTAGCATGTTATTTTCCTTCAAAAAATCCGCATCAAAATAATGTTCTATTTCAAAAAAGTTAAATTCTTGTTTTGATTGTAAATAAGTATCCATTTCTCCAGGTACAGGTAGACAGAGTCCATAGATTTCTTTTAATTTGTGTTTTTTAATCTTGTTTTGTTCCAAAACATCAAAATCATGGCATTTTAATCCATTAAAATTCTGTAGACCTGAATTATCGTGATCAAAAATGCCTATCACACAATCCTTATCTTCTAACAAAGGATAAGCATTTGACAAGGACTTACAAACTTCGGTGGCTGAGCCAGTCTTACCATTGTTTCCCGAAATATTAATCTTCCAATAAGGGGTCTGTCCGTCAGTTAATACATAAAATGCATGTTCAATTATCTCTGCGTCTGTTTTTCCTTCAACTATTAATAAAACTCTTTTTGATGAAGAAATAGTATCAAAGTTAGTAAACCTTAGTTTTCCAGCAGGCAATAATGATATCTTCTTATTTACATCTTCCAATGAATGATATTTCTTTTTAATTTCATCTTTGAAGATTTTGTATTTTTCCTTTCCTAATAAATCAAAGGCTAAATTAACCATTACGTTCAAAGATGGGTCTCTCAACATATTTGTATTTAAAATTTCTTCTATTGCATATTGTTCATTTATTCTTTTGGAATCTAATGTAAATGCAAGTTGAATAATTTTAAACCCTAACGCGGAATCTTCTTTTTCTTTATATAAACTCATAAGTTCATTAAATGAAATCTTTAACGGTTCCTTAAGTGTTATTGAATTATACGTTTCATAGAAAAACATAATATTTATAATTTGAAGAATGGGAAGGCTATAATTTCTAAATATTGAAATATTGTCAGATGAAAGTTTCATAAAAACTTCATTTGCTTTAAGAGTCAATTCTAGTGTTTCCAATACTCCTTGTTTCCTAATTGAATTATCTGTCTGATATAAAGCTTGAAGCAAATAGCCCATTCCCAAAACTCCGGAAAGGTATTCATTAATATTTTTTGCAGTCCTTATCTTTGCTGTTATATTTGATAGAAAAATAGGCATATCCTTAGATTTACCAGCGTAAAATGTAGCAGCATTTTGCCAATGAACATCAAAAAAATATTCAACCAATTCTTTCTCTTTCTCAATTCTTTGATGTTTAAATATCTCCAATGCTGCATAATATTCCATATACGAGTCATGACTAAATTGAACCCATTTATTATCTTTTATAAATAATATACCCGTATTTTTAATTAGATAATCTAGAACTTCCTCAAGACTTGCTTGTCTAATAGGTAAGGTTTTACCTTCAAAATACTGATTAAAGAAGTCAAAAAATTCCCCTATGGTCAATGGTTTGTGTTCTGTTCTTTTCAATAATTCGTATCCATATAATGACAATATTCTTTCTTTAAAGGAAACATCTATAAACTCAATTTTACTTGCAACCACTCCTTTTCCAATTATTAAAGTATTAAAGTTATCATATATATCAGTAATAGTTGCAGGTATTTCTAAATCATTTTCCTCATAAAGTATTGATATTAAGGATAATGTCAATGGGGTTATAGGTAGTTTGTCAATTATTTTGTTTTCTCTTAGTGCCTCTAATAAATTTGATGCTTTATCTTGAGCCTCTGTGAAAAAAGTTGAAATAAATCTTTTAACTTGTTCGATATTGAAACGTTCAATATTATATGAATCAATTTCTTCCTTCCTGAAGAGTGCTTCAATTGAATCACCATTTCTCGTTCCGATGTAAAAATTTATCTTGTGTTTACTCTTTAATTCTTGAATATTACATATTATCTTCCTTTGATTGGTTTCATCAAACTCGTCAATACTATCTATAAATATGTGGAAACTATACCTCTCTGTTAATTCATCGAAAGACTTTTCAAATGAACTATGCAGCATATCGTTTATTATATTTTCAATATTAGATGAATGATCAAAAATACTTTGGGCTTGGATAAGTACTGGAATACTTCTTTTATCATCATTTTCAATTTTAGAATTTTCTTCAATTAGCTTGGTGCTTAATTTTTTAAAAAAAGTAGTTTTTCCAACACCTGCGCCACCGGACACTACTGCAATGTTTGGTTTTTGTAATATAAATTCGGAATTTACTTTTTTCCTAACTAGAGTTTTGGTTTTAATGTCTTCATATATGTAAGAAATTCTGGGTTCAATATAAATATCAATTAACTTCTGATATTTATCATTTTCTAATCTTAAGAGCTTTAATTCATTATCATTATTTATTCCTTTAATAAACTTACTTTCATAGCTAATTAATAAGTTATCGTTGTGACGCCAAAACTCAGGATAATATTTATCTATCAATTCAATAGTTTTATCCCTCCCTAAAAAATTAGTGTTAAATGCCATTCTTTCATTGTTAAGAGAAGTCTCAAAACCCTTAGAAATATGATATTTCGAAACAATAAAAATGGAACTTGCTTTTGTTTCTTTCTGTCTCTCAACAATTATATTTTTTATTTGATAAATTTTTATGTTTCCACTTAATCTAAAAGGAAACATAATAAATAAATGTTTTTCAACACTGATTGCACTATTACTTGTCGCTAAAATACATGTCTCATCAAGTTGAGTGATGTCGCCATAACCAATTTTCGTAATAATTTTATTTATCAAATCTACAAAAAAATGATTTTCTAATTCTTCTGTTTTTTTAATTTTCTCCATAAAGTATATTTATTTTTTTAATTTTCACCTCCCCACTCATCAACTTCGGCAGTAAAGTGTCTCGAAGTTTGGTTATAGATTGGATTTGTTTAGAATTATTGATTATTTTATTATCGATAAATTGTACTTTTTCTTGAAACTTTTTAATAGTAGTGTAATCAGGTATGACAATGTCTAAATTCTCAAAGTCAGATTTACTAATTGAACCAAAAACAGTACCTGTTTCATTAAATTGTTTAATGTCATCCATTAAAGACATCATTTTATAATAAGTATATGAATAAAATTCATTGTTTTTCTTATATCTAAAAGCCGCTACTCCACGCCCAATACAACATTTTTCTCTTGCCATGTTTTGTGCTCCAACAGGTGCACGCACACTGATTAAAGTATCATACTTTTCAGCAAAACGTTTTGGGTCTGTGGTATATACTCTTTTGTTTGGAAATCGAAAGCCAAAATCGGCATTACCTTGATACATTGGATTTCCAACACCATTTTCATTGAAACTTATTCCCGCAGGCGATTGTCCCATCGTAAAGTCAAATTCATATCCCAACTTTCCTTCTTCCCACTCTTCCTTCGCTTCTTCCACAAACCACTGCCTAAAAAGTGTTTCAGCCATTTTCTCCAATGTGTTGTTTTGGCGTTGCAGCAGATCTATTTTATCATCGAGCGATGATAGAATGGATGCGATGGTGCGTTGTTCGGGGAGTGGAGGAATACTAATATCAATATTTTCAAGCATTGCTTTTGTAATCGCATTCCTTGTAGCACCTATTTCTGCACTAATTAGAAGTTCCGGCTTTAAAAATTGCAGATAATAAAAAATATACTTATTGCTAACTTTTTCATTTGTTCTAACAATCGCAACGTGTTGATTTACACGTGCTGGTAAATATTGACTTGGAACCATACAACATCTTGCAACACTATCGCCAGTAATATTAAATAGGATATCATTCTCTTTTACAGTTACACTATCAAGTTCTTTTGCTTGTTTATCATCAATAAATGCTAACCCTGAATCAGTAAATAAAAAATCCAACACATTTTGACTTCTTATTAGAGAAATTCCAAAAGTTTTGTAAGTATTAGAACCACCCCGTGGCGTTGAACCACTACCTATTTTATAAGTCAAATCTTTCAACTTATATTCTTTCCACTCACTCATCTATCTTAATCTTTAAAAGATTTTCAGCAATCAATTTATTCAGCCGTTCTTCCTCTTTCAGCTGTTCTTCCCATTCGGCTTTTAAGGCTGTGAAGCGTTCGTTAAAGTTAAAATCGTCTTCCTCTTCGGGTAATCCCACATAGCGTCCGGGCGTAAGCACATAATCCAGTTCTTTTACCCGCTCCACGGGCACGGAAGCACAAAATCCGGGAATATCTTCGTAAGCGCCATCGGTATTCCGCCAATTATGGTACGTTCCGGCAATGTTTTGAATATCTTCATCGGAAAGTACACGGGTGCGCCGGTTAATCAGGTGTCCCAGATTGCGGGCATCAATAAAAAGGATTTCGTTGCTGCGGTCACGGAATTTGCTATTCTTTCGATTGCGGTTAAGAAACCACAATGCCGCCGGGATTTGCGTGTTCAGGAAAAGTTTTGCCGGCAGGTTTACGATGCAGTCAATCAGTCCTTCTTCAATCAGCGTTTTGCGTATTTCGCCTTCGCCCGATGTTTTGGAAGTGAGCGCACCTTTAGCCAGCACCACCCCGGCTTGTCCGCTTGGTGAAAGATGGTAGATAAAGTGCTGCATCCACGCGAAATTGGCATTTCCCACGGGTGGCGTTCCGTATTTCCACCGTCCGTCTTTACGCAGTAAATCGCCTCCCCAATCACTCACGTTAAATGGCGGATTGGCAATGATAAAGTCGGCTTTCAAATCTTTATGCGCATCATTTAAGAACGAGCCCTCGTTGTTCCACTTCACTTGTGAGCTATCGATACCCCGAATGGCGAGGTTCATTTTAGCTAATCGCCAGGTGGTTTGGTTGCTTTCTTGTCCGTAAATGGAAATATCGTTTACCTTTCCGCTATGTTCTTTCACAAACTTTTCGGAGTGTACAAACATTCCGCCGGAACCACAGCACGGGTCAAATACGCGCCCTTTGTAAGGTTCGAGCATTTCAACCAGCAATTCAACAACGCTTCTTGGCGTATAGAACTGTCCGCCTTTTTTGCCTTCGGCAAGCGCAAATTCTCCCAAGAAATACTCGAATACGTGTCCAAGCACATCAGCGCTTCGTGCTTTGGCATCGCCCAATGCAATGTTGCCCACCAAATCTATGAGTTCTCCCAAACTGGTAGGATCAAGATTTTGCCGGGCATATACTTTTGGAAGTACTCCTTTTAATGAAGCGTTGTCTTTTTCAATGGCATCCATGGCTTCATCCACAATCCGGCCTATTTCGGGTTGTTTGGCTCTTGAAAGTAAATAACTCCATCGGGATTGCGGCGGCACGAAAAATACGTTTTCGGCTTTGTATTCGTCTTTGTCTTCTGGATCGGCTCCGTGGACTTGTTCTTCTTTTAATCTTTCGTGCAATTCTTCGAAAGCATCCGATATGTATTTTAGAAATATTAATCCGAGCACCACGTGTTTATACTCTGCCGCATCAATGTTTTTACGCAATTTGTCGGCTGCTTTCCATAGTTGTTTTTCTAAAGGTTCTTCGGTGGTTTTTGTTGTTTTTTTCGCCATTTGATTTTTTTGATTTAACACTTTACAAATATAAATATTTTTAACAGTATTTGCACTGTGTTCTAAAATGAGTTTTCAACAAAAACGATTAAAAAGTACAAATTCAATGAATTGTAAACAGATTGTATGTTATTATTCTATTTTAAATCATGGTTTTATAATTGCCTATAATTTCACCCCTCTTCCTCTAAACATACTCAACTCCCTAAACCTTTCCCTGCACCACTCCGTGATACTCAATCCGTCAATGGTCAGCCGAAGTTTAGTCATTTTTCTTTCATCGAGAGCTTCTTCGATTTTGGCAACGGAGTGATCGGTTTCGAAACGCCTATTGTGTTCTTCCGACCAAAGTTTTCCGCTGAACTCAATGGATTTACCCTGTATCAATTTCTTTATACTGTCATCTGAAAATCCAACCGATTTGGCTTCCTTTTCGATACTCAAAAAATCGGTTATTTTGGGCATCCAGCTTTTGAGCTTTTCGATGATTTTTTGAAGTTGGCTGCTTTCCGATTCTTTCTCTCGGATTTTGTCGGCGTGTAGTTCCTGTAATTGCCGGATGTGGTTTTGGTATTCCTGTTCCCTTTTTTCATTTTGTTGCATGAGATTTTGGTACGATTCTTCTTTTTCTTCTATGGTATGTCTGAGCGATTCCACTTCTTGTTCCAACTGCCGGCATTTGGGTGTTCCCAACAACGAGCTGACCGTTCCGGTTATCTTGGTCTTGATCTCGGCTGTTTTAAGGGCCTGCTTTTCCTTTTGAAGTTTCTGTTTGGTTTCGTCAAAGGTTTGCCGGGTTTCTTCCAGTTCTCTGGTTTTCTCGTCTGCCTGTTGCGAAAGCCGGGTATATTGTTGTTCTATATCAGACTTTTGCCGTTCTTTCTTCCCGATGTCTTCTTTCAGTGTTTGTTGTTGAAGATACAGTTCACGGTAATATTCCTGCGTGGTTTTGTGTCTCGCTTTTGAGCCTTCCACTCCTCTTTCCAGTCCGTATTTGGCCATTCTTTCAGCATAGCTGGTCTGGTAGTCTTTCATCTTGTCGCGGGTAAGCACATCGTCGGCGCACAGACGGACGGTGTTCGTGCTTTTTTTCCGGTATGTTTTCTTTCCGTTTGGGCTTTGTCGGCTCTTTCTTTGTCAGCTTTCCGTCTTTCTCCCGTTACGATCGGAATAAGGGCGGCATGAACATGCGATGTGGTTTCGTCCCGGTGCAGTACGGCAGATACGATGTTCTCTTTCCCGAAAGTGTCTTGCAGCCATTGCAGCGAATCATCAGCCCATTCATCGAGTTTCTCTTCTTCCCTGATGCGCTTCATGTCTTCGCTGCTTCCGCTGAGGATTACCTGGATAACCGTTACCTAGTTCTTGGCAATCTTCCGTCTCCGAATAAAATAAAATCATGATACCTGATTTCAATAAACTAATATCGATATGAAGTAGGTGCTAAGTTCAACTTAGCACCCTAGAGTCAACCAAATAATCAGAAAAATATTAGTATAAACGAAAAAACACTACTTGTGTGCGAATATTCTACTATTAACGAATAATAATTTGTAATAACAGGATTTTTTTTTTGCAAATCAAAGACTATTAATTATGGTTTTAAACGTGATAAACATCCCGAAACATAATCGATTTTTTCCAGGATGTTAGCATATAAATCATTAACCTTCATATCGAGACAAAGAGAGTGTTTGTGTATTACTTGAAATCAATCTTTATCTTCCATTGCTTTTTCCAGGGCGGAAGATATTTCGTTAATAAAAAAGGTCTTACTTCGTGCCCGGTATTTCATTCTGTGAAACGTATGATAAACATCAGTCAACTCTTTTTGGAAGAATTTACCGAAAAGATTAGAAATAGAGTTAATCGATTCTCCTTCAAAACATTTTGTGTGATACAAGCCATATATTAATTCAATCAAATCTGCTTTAGAGCGTTTCCATTTGAGCGAATACAGGTTTTTATTGTTTGCATATGACAAATTATCAAATTCATTAATCTTATAGCATAGAAACTTATTAATCATATTGTTTGAAATAAAATATGATGTCAGCTGGTCATAAAAGGTAGAAAATTCAGGGTCATAATCACAAAACTCTAATTGTATGAATTTTTTGTGATTGCATTTCTTTCTAAGAAAAAACTCACTGTCTCGGTCATCAGCTCCAATAAGCCAATATTCATAAAAGTCTGTCAATTGAAAAGTTGTTTTGAAACTTGAATTATACATATTCACGCAGCTTTTATAATAGTTTGATGAAAGTATTTGATTATTAAGCGGGGCATTACGCTCAATTTTGTAAATTTCCCGAAAGAAAAAAATACAAGAAAGGATATTGGGCTTAATTATCTTGAAAAAATGTATTTCTTCTTTTTCATCAGCAAAACCCTTTTTTATAACTTCATTTCTCATCTGTTGCAGAGTTTTTAGACCGTTTTCAAAGTTTGAAAGCGAATTGAAGATGGAAACTTGCTCCATTTTTATTTCTGCCATATAGTAATCTGAATAATTTGATGAATTCATATTGTTAAGTTTTTAAGTTAAAAAAATATCTATACTAATTCACAAATCACTCTCTTTAAAACAAATATACTATTTTACATACAGAACATACTGTCGATTTTTTAAATTTAACAAACAATAAACTGCTAATCAATATAATGCTTCGACATATTACCATTAAAAGCGAGAACTTCCGCTAATACAGAAAAATGCAAAACTTGTTAAACTAATATAAAAATGCTCTGCCAATTGGCATCAACTTGGCAAATCTTTCCGCATCAAACCATGACCTTTGCCCGAAAAACAAAAAATGAACATCGATAAACTAGAGTTTCGCACCTATATGAATAACTTACTGGAACGCTTCGACCTGCTGGATGAGAAACTTGAGAATCTATTGCGCAGAAAAAAATGTAATACGGGCGAAGAATTACTGGATAATCAGGACCTGTTGTTCGAGTTGAACATCAGTCCACGTACGTTGCAAAGGTATCGTTCTTCAGGACAACTGCCCTACTACACCATAAATGGAAAAATCTACTACAAACTTTCCGATGTGAACCGTTTTATACGGGAAGTATTCGAGGCAAAAAGCGGACGTAGCGCCAGACACCGCCAAATAATGCCACGTAACGCCAAATCCAGGTAATGCGGTTACAAAGAGTATAGTTTTGCACGTAAATCAATTCAACAATTACTTTCAACAATTACTTTCAACAATTACTTTCAACAATTACTAATAAACGCTTATGATATGGAAGAACAACCACTAAAAAATAAGGTACAACCCGATGAACTCTCGGAAACCCTTCTCGTCTTTGATAAGGAAAAACATAGTCTGCAAGCCGTGAGCGGTATCGACAAAAAAGGAAAAGTAAAAACTGTGGAACCGAAAAGCGGGAACAATCCCGATTTTATGCGTGTAGATAAAAACGGAGACTTTCTCTCCAACTTCTATTCCAATTTCATGCGTCAGGTAAGAGATCCCACACGTTTTCGTATTTTCAAGGTACCCGTTCCCAGGATAGACTTTCTGGCAGAAACCATAAAAAATATCCTGAAAGACCCTACACCTGCGGGCGAATCGATGTTAAAAAAATACGAAGTAAAAGCCGAAGGTTTTAATCTTTCCGAAAAGCAAACTACACAAAAAGAAACTACTCCGGAACAACATCCGGAAACAATAAGTCAAACTCAAAAACAAGAAACAATGGAAACTCCAACCACCACCGCATCCGAATATCGCTACAAGGTAGAAGATATCGACTGGAAAACGATGAACGCCATGGGCGTCAGCCAGGAAAAATTGCAGAAAATGAATCTGCTGGACGATTTGCTCCGTGGTTTCAAAACCAAAGAATTGGTACCCATCAGCCTGAATCTGGGTACTGCAATCGCCCGAACCGATGCCCGTTTGTCACTACAACCCGGCGATAACGGCGAAACCGTGGTAGCCATGCACGGCGTCCGCAAAGAACCCGCGCTTCACTTTCCCTTTTTCGGGCATACCTTTACCGAAGAAGACAAGAAAAACCTGCTGGAAACGGGGAACATGGGCAGAGTCGTTCACCTGGACAACCTGAAAACCGGCGAAACCATCCCTTCGATTATCAGCATCGACAGGCTGACCAACGAACTGGTCGCCCTGCGTGCCGACAGGATCAAAATTCCCGATGAAATCAAAGGAGTAAAATTATCGGAGGAGCAAAAGCAAACGCTTCAAGACGGGAAACCACTTTACCTCGAAGGCATGATCTCCAACAAAGGAAAGGAGTTTTCGGCTTCCGTCCAATTCAACGCCGATAAGCGGTACGTGGAATTTTTGTTCGACCGGAACGGGCAAAATCAACAACAAAAACAAGCTCCGGGCGAAGCACCAAAACTCATCCGCGGCAAGAAGTTGAGCGATGCCCAGTACGAACAGTTCAAAAAAGGCGAGACCATCTACGTGAACGACCTGATAGATAAAAAAGGACAACCCTACAAAGGATACCTTACATACAATGTTGAAACGGGTAAAACCGCTTTTTCGTTCCGTAATCCAGACAAACAAAAACAGGAAGCCAAGAATGCAGCCGGACAGTCTGCCCAACCCGACGAAGCGTCCAGAACCCAAAAAGCGGTCAATTCCGACGGGAAAACGAACGAAGCGACCAAACACCTGAAGGATGCGCTGAAAAAAGAACAAACCGCTCCCACGGAAAATCAGGCTGAAGAACAAAAGCATAAGAAATCGAGAGGACGAAAAATGTAGAGCTATCCAAATCTTCCGTCATCTGACGGAGAGGTCAGGAAAGTGCGACATATCAATATTGTAAAATTATAACACAAAAATAAAAGTATTATGCTGAGAGTTATTATAGCGGAAAAACCATCCGTGGCGCGTACCATTGCCCACGTGCTGGGTATATGCGGCACGCAGGACGGCTATATAGGAAACGTAACGGAAGCCGGTACTGTTGTCACGTGGACAATCGGGCATTTGACAACCCTTGCCCTTCCCGAGCAATACGGGTTTACGGGGTTCAGGCGGGAAAACCTGCCCATCCTGCCCAAACCGTTTCAACTGGTACCACGCCAAGCTAAACAAGGCAAAGAGTACCGATCCGAACCCGGGGCTTTAACGCAACTGAATGTAATTAAAGAACTATTTGACAAGTGCGACGAAATCATCGTCGCCACCGATGCCGGACGTGAAGGCGAATTAATATTCCGCATGATTTTCAAATACCTGAAATGCAACAAACCGTTTAAAAGACTGTGGATAAGTTCACTGACCGATAAGGCTATAAAAGAAGGATTTGAAAAGCTGAAAAACGGCAGCGAGTTCGATAACCTCTATCAATCCGCACGTTCACGCTGTGAAGCCGATTGGCTGGTAGGCATCAACGCGTCACAGGCATTGAGCATTGTTGCCGGCAGCGGCGTTTATTCACTGGGACGGGTGCAGACACCCACGCTGGCGATGGTGTGCGGTCGTTTTCTGGAAAACAGAAATTTTCAACCTCAAACCTATTTTCAAGTACAGACCGTACAGGAAGCCGAAAGCATCGAATTCAAGATGCTTTCAGAGGAGAAATTTACGGAAAAGGAGCAAGCGCAGGAAATCCAAAACTGCATCCGCGGAGCCAAAATGGAGATTATCGAAGCAGACACGAAACTTGTCCGCGAAGCGCCTCCCCTGCTTTACGATTTAACCGGGTTGCAAAAAGACGCCAACAAACGACTCAACTTCTCTGCAGATGAAACCCTTTCCATAGCCCAAGCTCTTTACGAGAAGAAGTTTATTACTTATCCGCGTACAGGCAGCCGATACATCGGCGAAGATGTCTGGGATGAAATACCGACATTACTGGAAGTTCTGACCGCTTATCCTCCGTTGAAAGAATATGCCCGGTCCTTGCAAAAAACAACGCTTAACCGCAAATGCGTCAACGACGTAAAAGTAACCGACCATCACGCTCTGCTTGTCACAGACAATACCCCGTCCGGACTTTCCAAAAAAGAAGAAGCCGTCTATAAACTGATTGCCACCCGCTTGCTGGAAACGCTGTCCGAAGCGTGTGAGAAAGAGGTCACCCACATTACCGGATTGGCACGTGAACATCGTTTTACTGCACACGGCACGGAAATAATAAAACCCGGTTGGCGAATGATGCGGGGATTGTTTGACCCGGAACAACAGGAAAACAACGATAATCCCGACCAGCACCTTCCTTGTCTGGATAAGGGCGATACGCTCAAAATATCTTCCGCCATACTGCTCGAAAAGCAAACCAAACCCAAACCGTTACATACCGAGGCGACACTATTGTCGGCGATGGAAAAAGCATCCAACGAAATTGAAAACGAAAACAGTCGCAACACCATCAAGGAATATGGCATCGGAACACCGGCTACCCGGGCATCCATTATCGAAACGCTGTTTTCGAGGGGATACATCGAGCGTCAAAAAAAATCGTTAATACCTACCTCCAAAGGGTTGAAAGTGTATGAAGCTGTAAAAAACAAACGCATCGCGGATGTGGCTATGACAGGTGCGTGGGAAAAAGCCCTTTCCGATATCGAATCGGGCAAAATGGTTTCCGAAACGTTCGATAAAAGTATTGCCGTCTATGCCCGGCAGATTACGGAAGAACTGCTGGCCTTGGATTTTCCGAAAGACAATGTTGCAGTGCTCAAGTGCCCGAAATGTCAACAGAAAACCGTAAAACTCCTGGACAAAGTAGCCAAATGCACCGATAGGGGTTGCCAATGGTTGCTGTTCAGAAACATTTGCGGCAGAATATTATCCGAAGACGATGTGAGAATGATACTTGCATCGGGAAAATCATCGCTGATACGGGGCATGACAAGCCGTAAGAACAAGAAATTCGACGCGTTTATCGTGTTGAAAGAAGACGGAAGTACGGCTTTTGAATTTCCATCTACCTTTCGTCCCGCTAAAAAACGCGGAAAGCATGGTGAAAAATAGCGAAAGGTTGTAAAGTAGCGAAAAATTCCTACCTTTGCACCCTGGTTCATTGTCATAAACAGTTGTTTATACATTGGATTTAGTGGTTGGCATCGGTGGGGACACCGGTGCCTTTCTGCGTTTTATAGGCTTATTATCGTCTATTTTCATGTCATATCGTATCAAGAAATATATTCCAATTCTAATGGGATATATATTCCATTTTAAATGATATATTTAATCCATTTATAATGGAATATTTTGGCTGACTCGAAAAAACAGTTTATATTTGCAGTAAAACCAGTTCAATTATGGGAATAAACATGCAACAATCCGCACTTGCCGAAATCGCAAGGGATCAAAAGTCTAAAGCATTTTCTGAAGCCGAAATAGTAACAGAGAGAACGTTGATGCCAGATTTGCCAGATACAAGTACGCATGCCTTGATACTTTCGGGTATCAGGCGTTGCGGCAAAAGTACCCTTCTGCGGCAATTTGTCCGTCGGCATTTTAAGGATGTATTTTACTTGAATTTTGAAGATGTAAAACTTTACGGCTTTGACATTAAAGACTTCGTTTTGTTAGACAGAGTCATTGATGAAACCGGATTAAAAGTACTTTTTTTCGATGAAATTCAAATTATTGACGGCTGGGAATTGTATATCCGCCAGAAGTTAGATCAAAAATTTCAGGTGATTATTACCGGCTCCAACGCGAGTTTACTCAGTGCCGAATTAGGAACAAAACTGACAGGGAGGCATATTACCAAAGAACTATTTCCGTTTTCTTATGCGGAATATTTAGATTTTAAAGATGACGAAGCAAACGGTGAAAGTTTATCAGCGTACCTCACAGAAGGAGGATTTCCCGATTTTTTGAAACAAAAATTACCCGAAATTCTTGATTTTTTGATAGAAGATATTCTCAATCGGGATATTATTGTTCGCTACGGCTTAAAAGACGGTGGAGCAATAAAAAAACTGTGTTCTTATCTGTTGGCCAATAACGGGACACTCATTGTGCCTTCAAAACTGACATCTGCTGTCGGCGTAAAATCAACTACAACCATATTGAATTATTTTTCTTATTTTGAAAATTCGTATCTGATAGCGATGGTTCCCAAATTTGACTGGTCGGCAAAAGCACAGATGTTAAGTGCCAAAAAGATGTACGTGATAGACCCGGGCTTAGTGCAGGCCGGTAGCACGTCGTTCAACCGGAATGTCGGGCATTTACTCGAAAGCGTAGTCTTTTGGCACTTGCGCCGTAAAACAAAAGAGATTTACTACTTCAATGAAAACAATAAGGAGTGCGATTTTATTGTCCGTTTTAAGGACAAAACTATGCAGATTGTGCAGGTCTGCTGGGAATTAACTTACGAAAATACTGAAAGGGAAGTAAACGGACTGCTGGATGCCATGCGGTACTTTAAAACAGAAAACGGAATAATTGTTTCTTCCAATTCGACAGATACCGTTCAAACCGATTTAGGACTGATTTCCGTTATTCCCGCTTACCAGTTTCTATTGACATGAAACTTACATTTCAAACACGCAAAAAGTAATGCCATTTCCCCAAATAAGCCTTATTTTTTTGCTAAATAACGACCACCACTAAATCCAAAAAACAAACAAAATGACTACAAACTTTCCAATTCAAAAAACCGCGGCTCGTGATTTATCCTATTTCACGCTTACGCTGCAATCGTATTTAAACGAAAGTTTTCCAGAGCTGTCGGTCGACAAAACGTTTATCGAGGAGCGTGCCGATCTTGCCGCCAAAACTTATTCCGATGCATTGGCAGCCGGGCATACGCAAATCGAAGCCGCCGAACTCTCCAACAGTGTGCTGTACGAAGGGTTACATTTCTCCGGGTTCGACACCCTTTTCAAAGTGGTCTGCAACGAGTTCGATACGTACATGGCAGACGAAGACCTGCGTCCGTTCGCGCAAAAGATGTACCCCCATTGCAAAGAAGTGTTCGCCAATTATCCCACGGATGAGCCGGAGTTTATCGATTCGCCCGCTTACGATTTGTTGTACACCGAACTTACCGGAACCGTAGCCCTCCACATCGAGGAACATGGCGTATGGTAAAAAGGCGCATTTAAACGACAACATACAGGCAATCGAGACGGCGTTACGGCTGGAAAAAGAGAATCGCCATGCCACCGTTTCAGAGCGGGAAATTCTTTCCCGGTACAGCGGTTTCGGCGGATTGAAATGCATACTCAATCCTGCCAATACATTAGAAGACGCTTCCCGTTGGAAAAAATCCGAACTCGACTTGTTTTCGTCAGTGGCCGATCTGCATCGGGTTATCCGGGAGTATGCCGGTAACGAAAAGATTTATAACCGCTACGCGGACAGCCTGAAGCAGTCCGTCCTCACGGCGTTTTACACGCCGCCCGTCATCGTGGAAAGTATTGTCCATGCCTTGCGTAACAGCGGAGTTACGCCCGCCCGCCTGCTCGAACCTTCGGCAGGGACGGGCGTCTTTGTCGCAGCCTTCAACCCCGGAAACTCCGTAGAAACCGTTGCTTTTGAGAAGGATCTGTTCACCGGCAAAATCCTGAATGCCCTGTATCCCGATGCTGACGTGCACATCGAAGGTTTCGAGAACATCAACCAAAAACAATTAGGCTCGTTCGACCTGGTGGCGAGCAACATACCGTTCGGCGATGTGTCTGTATTCGATCTGTCGTATTCGAGAGGAACATCGCCCGCCAAACAGCAGGCCACCCGTTCCGTCCACAACTATTTCTTTCTGAAAGGGCTGGATGCCTTGCAGGAAGGCGGCGTATTGGCGTTTATCACTTCTCAGGGCGTGATGAACAGCGAACGCAATACCCTTATCCGCGAATACCTGATGGAGAACAGCCGCCTGGTTTCGGCGGTGCGGTTGCCCAACAACCTCTTTTCCGATTATGCCGGTACGGATGTAGGCACCGATTTGATCATCCTGCAAAAGCAGACCGGAAAAGGTATTGTCAATGAAACGGAACAGAAATTCATTGAAGTCGATGGCGGTGAAATCCCCGCCAATTCCCTGCTTGCCGATGTTTCCCGAAATATTTATACCACACGCGACAGAGGCACTGACTTGTACGGAAAACCGGCCTGGGTGATGCGCCATGAAGGCGGCATAAACGGCATGGCAAGCGATTTGCGGGACGAACTGTCAAGGCAGATCAGGCAATCCGCTTTCGATGTATCGTTCTTTCGCGGTGAAGAACCAGGGAAACAAAACGTTTTCACATTACCCGGAACCGGACTTGCGGTTATGGAAAAAGCTGCCACAACGTTGGGAAACGAGGCGGAAGAGGCGGATGATGCCTACGAACTGATTCCCGCCAAGTTAGTGGGGAACATCCCCAACTTATACGCTACCAATGACGGTAACCCCATCGGTGATAAAATGGCTTACTTGCGCTTTTTCTTTCCAATGGGCGCCTATACCTCGTATATTCTTGAACACGATTCGAAAACAGGAGATTTGTTTACGCTCACTACGATGGACGGCAGGGATTGGGAGTTGGGATACTCTTCACTTGAAGAAATCCAATCCATCAGCATTGGCGGGTTAAAAGTGGAACGGGACATGTATTTCGAGCCTGCACAGTTGAAAAATATCCACGAATTAAAGGGTTATGTGGGTAATCGTTTCACACCCGAAATTGTCGATGCAGAAATTATTGAAGACAAATCGGTTGGAGTAAAACAAAAAAACCGCCAAGCTGAAACGTTTAAAATTCCAAACGAATACACCCAGATCAAGCAAAAACATCCCGATACCATAGTCCTTTTTAGGGTAAACGAATATTACGAAATCTATCATAGTGATGCCGAAAAAGTATCACCTGTTCTTGACCTGGCTTTAATTCAAAACAGCGAAAATGATAACGTGAAAATTCGTTTCAAAAGTTATGATCTGGATGTGATGTTGCCCAAACTGGTACGTTCGGGGTTGCGTGTAGCCATTGCCGATGCGACGGAACAAAAAATAGAGGGCAGCAGACCGGAAACAGGACTCCGGAAAACAGAAAACAACCCGGATGTATCCATCGAATTCCAAAATACGGAGAACACTGGAAATCCGGTCAACCTATCCGACGACAGGAACAATCCGGGTACCGAACCTGGCCAACAACGGCAAGAAACCACCTCTCCCCTGAGCGAAGAACCGGTTATGTCACTGTACGACTTGTTCGGCTTCTCCTCGCAGGAAAAAACGCAGATCGTTCCGCAAAAGAAAGGCCAAAGGTCACACCGGGGTGTTCCGCCACCTCGCCCCATGTACTGGCAATCCCCATCCCGCCCGGTACAGCCGACTCCGTCGTCTGTAACAAACTCCCGGGCACAACAACCCGTTTCAAATCCAATAATTGCCGAAACGACGGTAGTGAATCGCCCCGCCCGAAACGAAAATGTAACATCCCTGACTGCGTATCCGAAAGCAACGCAAACCACACAACAGGTAATCGATGATTTTTTTGCCGATATCGACCCGTTTGCCACACCCAAACATTTCGTGGACGAATGGAGACTGGTCATTCAGCACGAAGCGCGTCTGGCCCAACAGACGGAAGTACAGAAGAACGGAAAAGAGCAGGTGGTGGCGGTACAAACCGATGCACCAGACACAAGCACCTTGTCCGCAAAACCGCCGGCAATGCTGTTCGGCGAACTCGAAACTGTATCGTTCGAACCCCGTCCTTACACGGGTAATTGGGAACCGCATTACCGCGAAGGCTGCCTGATAGCCGATAATGAACAGGTGGGATATTTGAAAAGAGACGATGGTGGGCAAATGACGTTTGTTCCGCTGGTAGTAAACAACAAGCAGTACCACCGCATCGGAATGTATATCACGGTACGTGATGCCTATAAGAGTTTATACGATACCGAAGTGGAAACCAAGCTTCCGTACATGCCGATGCGAAGCGAACTGAACAGGCTGTATGATTTGTTTGTCTCCAGGTACGAACACCTGAACGCCAGTGAAAACCTGAAAGTCATTAAGATGGACACAGCCGGAAGCGATATTCCTTTTTTGGAACGCAACATTGGAGGCACGTGGCAGAAAGCCGACATCTTTACCCGTCCCGTATCGTTTTCTACCGAGGAGCTGACGCATGTGGATACCGTGGAAGAAGCACTTGCCGCATCGCTCAACAAGTTCGGACGGGTGGATCTGGATTACATGGCGAACTTGCAGGACAGTTCGCGGGAAGAACTGAAGAACGAATTGCATGGACGCATCTTTTTCAATCCGTTAGAACAGGATTACGAAATTGCAGATAAGTTCATTGCCGGAAACGTGGTGGAAAAAGCCAAAGCGGTGGAAAGGTATGTAAAGAACCACCCCGATGACGCCGAATCCGCTTTTTCGCTGAAAGCCCTGCAGGATGCCTTTCCGCAACGCATCGAGTTTGAAGAGCTGGATTTCAATCTCGGGGAACGCTGGATACCCACGGAGATATACGGCCGTTTCGCTTCCGATTTGTTCGATACGGAGGTCTATATCCATTACAGTGACTCGCTGGATGATTTTTCGGTGCGATGCAGCCGGAAAAACATGAACATCTGGACCAAGTACGCCGTTCGCTCGGAGAGCCGCACGTTTGACGGCGTGGCGTTGTTGAAGCACGCGTTGGTAAACACCACGCCCGACATTACCAAAAAAGTGATGGTAGACGGCAAAGAGGTTAAAATGCGCGACGGCGAAGCCATTCAAGCAGCCAACGCCAAGATCGACGAAATCCGTGACGCTTTTACCGAATGGTTGCAGGCGCAAAACAGCGAGTTCAAGGAACGGCTAGCAACGATGTACAACAATAAGTTTAACTGTTTTGTCCGTCCCGGGTATGACGGCTCGTTGCAGACCTTTCCCGGATTAAACCGGCAAAACGTTGCCATTGAAGACTTGTACGACAGCCAGAAGGATGCCGTCTGGATGCTTAAAATGAACGGTGGCGGCATTTGCGATCACGAGGTCGGAACGGGAAAAACGCTGATCATGTGCTGTGCGGCACAAGAGATGAAGCGCCTCGGATTAGCCCATAAGCCGATGATAACGGCGCTGAAAGCCAACGTTCAGGAAATAGCCGAAACCTACCGCAAGGCTTATCCAGATGCCAGGGTACTTTATCCGGGCAAAGAAGATTTTACGCCGGAAAAAAGGCAACGCATCTTCGGGGATATCAAGAACAACGACTGGGACTGTGTCATCCTTTCTCACGAGCAGTTTGCCATGATTCCCCAGTCTCCGGAAATACAACGGGAGATACTGCAACAGGAATTGGACAGCGTGGAGGAAAACCTTGAAGTTCTTCGTTCGCAAGGCCAAGATATTTCCCGTGCGATGGAAAAAGGGCTGATCATGCGGCAACAGAACCTGGAAGTCAAGCTGAAAACACTGGAACACGATATCAATACCCGAAAGGATGATATTACCGATTTCAAGATGATGGGCATCGACCATCTATTTGTAGACGAGTCGCATCAGTTTAAAAATTTGATGTTTAATACCCGCCACAGCCGCATAGCGGGATTGGGCAACAGCAACGGCAGCCAGCGGGCGATGAACATGCTTTTCGCCATCCGCACCATACAGGAGCGGAGGGGCAAGGATTTGGGAGCGACGTTTCTTTCGGGAACAACCATTTCAAATTCGCTCACGGAATTGTATCTGTTGTTCAAATACCTGCGCCCGAAAGCGCTGGAAGAGCAGGGTATCCGTTCGTTCGACGCGTGGGCAGCTATTTACGCCAGAAAAACCACCGATTACGAGTTTTCGATAACGAACAACATCGTGCAGAAAGAGCGTTTCCGTTATTTTATTAAAGTTCCGGAGTTGGCGCAATTTTATGCGGAGATAACCGATTATCGCACGGCAAAAGACATCGGTATCGACCGTCCCGATAAATTGGAAATCCTGCACCACATTCCACCGACGCCCGACCAGGAAGATTTTATCCAAAAACTGATGGAGTTCGCCAAAACGGGCGATGCAACCCTGTTGGGGCGTGCACCGTTGTCCGAAAACGAAGAGAAAGCCAGAATGCTTATAGCCACCGACTATGCCCGCAAAATGAGTTTGGACATGCGGATGATCAGCCCGCATTACGACGACCACGTGGATAACAAGGCAAGCCACTGCGCCGCCCAAATCGCGGAATACTACCGGAAATACAACCCGCAAAGGGGAACGCAGTTTGTGTTTTCGGACCTGGGAACGTTCAAGTCCAACAACGAATGGAGCGTTTATTCGGAGATCAAGCGCAAATTGGTGGAAAACCACGGCATTCCGGCGAATGAAATCCGGTTTATGCAGGAAGCGAAAACGGATAAGGCTCGAAAACAATTTTTCGCCGACATGAATGCCGGAAGAATTCGGGTGTTGTTCGGCTCAACCAGTATGCTGGGAACCGGAGTGAATGCGCAGAAACGGGCGGTGGCGGTGCATCATCTCGACACACCGTGGCGTCCAAGCGATTTGCAGCAGCGCGACGGCCGTGCCGTCCGCAAAGGGAACGATATTGCCAAAAATTTTGCCGGCAATAACGTGGATGTGGTTATTTATGCTGTAGAACGTTCGTTGGACAGCTATAAATTCAACCTGTTACATAATAAACAACTGTTTATAGACCAACTCAAAACCAATCGTTTGGGTAAGCGTACCATCGACGAGGGCAGTCTGGATGAGCAGTCGGGCATGAACTTTTCCGAATATGTGGCGATCCTTTCGGGCAATACCGACTTGCTGGATAAGGCACGGCTGGAAAAACAAATTGCCTCATTGGAAAGTGAGCGGCGCAGTTTTAATCAGTCCAGGTCACAAACGCGCATCAAACTGGAAAGTATAGCCAATGAAATCGAGGCCTCACGATACCGGATTTCCCTGTTGGAGAAAGACCAAAAGCACCTGTCGGCGCGTATTCTAAAGAACGAGTCCGGCGAGGTATTAAATCCCGTCCGCTTAAACGGTTTGCCCGAAAATGCTACGGTAAAACAAATCGGGGAAAAACTCAACCGCTTGTCTGAAACTGCCCGTACTCACGGATTTTACGAGGAGATTGGTTCGCTGTATGGTTTTAGATTACTGGTAAAAACGGAAGCAAGTATGAAAGAAGGATTTGATTTCAAGGAAAATCGTTTCTTTGTCGAAGGAGATGGAGGTATCAAATACACCTACAACAACGGAATTATGGCTGCCGATCCGAAATTGGCTTCGATGAACTTTTTGAGCGCACTGCATAAGATTCCCACACTGATCGATAATGAACACAAGCGTATTGCCAAAGAGCAGAAAGACCTGCCTGTCTTGCGGGAGGTGATTAACTCGGTGTGGAAGAAGGAAGAACAACTGAAAGATTTGAAACGGGAATTGCAAGATGTGGATAGGAAAATTTTGGCGGGGATAATATCAAAACAGACCGTTGCCGAAAACCCAAGAATGAATCAAAACATAGATAATAGCATGCCAATTGATCAAAGAAATATTCAATGTTTAAAAATCAAAATGTAGGTAAATATTATCTTTTTATTATGTCTAATTGTAAAAGTTTAAATTGGAAAGAGATAAACAACGATATTGATATGAAGGTTGTTATAGATATCTATAGTGTTATTTTTATTTTTCACAAAACTGTAATTACAACTTAAGCAATAATCATCGGTTCTGAAGCCCTCTTGAATTTATTTACATTTTTATTAAAGTCAGTAATTAACCTGGCACGGTATTATGTTACAGCCAATCCAGTGCTGATTCGAGAAACTTTAATTCAAAACACTAAATATTAATTGCCACCATTCCTTTTTCTTCTATAAACTTTTTTATTGCGTCAATGCGCTCGTTTGAATACGCATGTGCAGGTATTTTTTCCGGAATAAAAATATATTTAAAAAAATACTTTATGATTAGTTCCATAAGTCTATTGTGAGAATAAAAACCATAAGATAAATCTTCAACCAAAGCTCCGGATAAAACTTTTGGATAATAACTGGTCTGGCCGAATTCGACAAGATCCAATCCTCCTATTGATTCGGCATATTTTATTGGCTTAAAAATAGCATTCAAATATAAAACCAAAGATTTTTCATCATCCATTTCCTTGTCTGTTCCTAGATAAAGAGGCAAGAGTCTGTCTCTTTCCTTCATCAAAACTTGGATTAATTTCACTTTATGAGATCTATCCCGGGCAATTAATAAAAATGTTTCATCTGGAAAATATGTATTAAGATTCAAGAAAAAGTTCTCATTTAAAACCTCAAACTTGTTTTTTGCTTTACTTAGTACTTTCTGGTATAACTCATAAAAAAGCGGAGTATATTCTTTAAAATCAGTCACTTTTTCCCAACAATAAAATTCATCAAACAACTTACTGTATTTAAGATATCTACGTTTCTGCTTTCTTTTATTCAATGCTGCAGGATAAGGAAATGTTGGAAGCAAAGGGAAAAAGGTGGTTGGAAATGAGCTGAAAAAATAAAAGTGTCTTGATAAAATATTACTTATAAATCCAAGATGTTTTGTTCTGACGTCTTTGACCATAATCAAACTACAAGCAAGTTCTTTTCTTTTACTTTCAAGTTCTTTATTTATCAGAGTGCTTGCTTCAGTAATTATTTCACTGTCCAGGGATGAATCAATTCCAATAAAATGTTCACAGGTCGCCGGATAAGAACCTATAACAAGTAATTTATACTTGCCAAAATCACTAAATACTCTGCGTAGTTTATTTATTATGGATTTAGTCATTTTACCTGTCAATAAATCAATTAGATCCAAATAATATGTAAAGCATGGGATGATAGCTATATTTTTCACTTTATAAAATAGAGACAGATAGTAATATTCAACATCATTAAAATTTGAATATTCCGTAGCTTGGAAAAAACGATAACTTTTTATATTGCTGCTTCCAAATATAGATCTCCAATCGCTTTCGATTATATTTTCGATTGAATTATCCCATCTTATTGAAAAGCTATGAAATGTGTCTTTCGAGTCCATACTTATTAAATATGTTAATGATTGTGTTAATAAGGCAATCTATATCAGAACGGGTATGAGATGTCATTATGCTGATTCTAAAACGAACTAGATTGGCTGGTACCGCAGGAGGAAATATTGGATTTATCAGGATTCCATCATCGATAAAATCTTTCGTCATTTTTGTCAATAATGTTTGATTTCCAACAATCAAAGGAATAATGGCGGTTTCAGTATTCAGTATATTGAAACCTTCCTCCCTTAATCTGTTCCGTGCATACGCTGAGTTGTCATTAAGCTTTTCTACAATTTCTGTATTAGAGATTGTGTCAAAGACTTCCATTGCAGCCGCACAAATTGAAGGAGGTAGAGAGGTGGAGAACATATTGCTTCTTGCATAAATTCTCAAGTAATCTATTATTGACTGGTCTGCCGTAATATATCCGCCAAGAGTCCCTATGGCTTTACTTAAAGTTCCGCTGACGATAATATTTTTCTTATCTTCTATCTTAAAATGTGACAACGTTCCTTTTCCTTTATTTCCAATAACTCCTGTCGCATGTGCGTCGTCAATAAGCAATAAAGCATCGTATTTTCTAGTGACATCAAGGATTTCGGGTATTTTTGCAATATCGCCATCCATGCTGAATACTCCATCGGTGACGATAAGAATTTTTCCCTTGAAATTGTCACAATTGTTTTTTAGTATTTTGCTCAATTCAGATATATCATTGTGTTTATATCTAAGCATTTTCGCGCCCGATAAAAGTGTTCCATCAATTAAGCTTGCATGGTTCAGCTTGTCGTGAATTATCAAATTGTCCGGTCTTAATAATCCTGTCAAAACACCCAAATTGGCCGTATAACCGGATGAAAATAGAATTGTATCGTCAAAACCTGTAAATTCAGCTATTTTTTTTTCCAATTTTTCCTGTAGAATTGTTGTTCCGGTTAATAAAGGTACCCCTCCCGTTCCAATGCCCATTTCCCAACATGCATTTACCGCGGCTTCTTTTATATTGTGAAGATTGGTTGCCCCCAGATAACTATTGGAGCCAAACATTAATAAATTTTGATTTGTTCGAGTGTGTCGGTCATAATACTGTACAACTCTGTCGCATGGCGTCAATAAAGGATTTTTTCTATAAACATTTAATTGATTTGATTCATGTAATGACATTTCTATCGAGAAATCATTGACTTTTCCTAAAATACTTCCGTCACTGCTCTTTTTATTCCCGGTTAAATCAATTGTATAATTCATAATTAGACTTTTAACATAACAGTATATACTGTGCAAAAATAATGAATTATTTCAAACAATATGTTGAATACAAATCAAATTTGTATTCAACATATTTTATTTGTCTTATCTTTGTAGTAAATAATCACATAACATCGCTGGATATTGTTAAAAATGAAATCAAAAGATAGGATTATTCTTGAGGCTTTTAAATTATTTTGCACAAAACCTTATGATCAAGTCACCTTTAGTGATTTGGAAAAGACAACCAGATTAAGCAGAGGGGCAATATTATATCATTTTTCTTCTAAAGAAAAAATATTTTATGAAGTGATCGATAAATTCGTCTTGGCAGAGCATGCTATAAAAACAATAGATAAAAAAAACAGAGATACTTTGCATAAATTTATCATAAGTTTCGTTGAAAAAGTTGAATATGAGAAAAAAACAATGAATGAGCTCGGCTTGAACAATATTAATCTAGCGTTACTTAATATTGAAACAAGCGCATATACTTTTTATCCTGAAATGCAAAAAGTGGCAAAAAAGTGGTTTGACGAAGAATTTTCGGTATGGGAAGAAGTGGTTGGAAACGCTATTTCAACAAAAGAAATTAGAAATATTGACAAACATACTGTTGCAAGATTATTGGAGAAAATTTATTTTGGAGGTTCATTTTTAAGTATACCTTTGAAAAATGGAATTGAACCGGATGAATTGAAGAAAGATTTACTCTTTATTTATCAATTACTGAAATAAATTATATAACTGGATACATGATAATTACGATAAGGGTTGAGATCAGATTTCAACTCTTATTTTTTTAGTCATTAATTATACTCGTAAATAAATTTTATAACTCTGAATATCCTTTACCTGAAACATGCGGCTTATTCCGGATGTATGGTAAAACATCAAAAATTATTTACAAATATTTTAGCTGTAGCTTGCTTTTTATATTCAGAAATTCAGAATGTTAAATAATGCAAACCATCAAACAGTACATAATGTTTGTAATGATTTTATATATTTTTGTATCGTACATATGTTATTCAAATTTGAGTATTTATGAAAAATTATATTTTTATGTCATTTTTGAAATTATTAAAAGTGAAATACACCAAATCCTATTCAGCGGGCAAATATTCGTATCAACAATTTCCCTAACCAGGAATTCGGTTATTTCATCGGGAAAGTGGAAAATATTTCGAGCGTTCCCACGGCGGAATGCTTTTATCTAATCTGAATAGAATTCCCTAACGGCATACAGATCAACAATAAAAAATAATGTGGTTAAAGAAAGGGTGAGAATAAATAATCGATTAAATTAATTGAAATATGTATGATGCTTGCAATAGTCATTCCATATTATAACATAGATTATTTTGATAAGACAATGTTATCTCTGGCTTGCCAAACTGATAAAAGATTCAAGGTTTATATCGGGAATAACAACAGTCCTGATGATCCAGGAGAGATTTTAGAAAATTATAGAGACAAATTGGATATTGTTTATAAAGAATTCAACAATGAACGGAATCCAGTTACATTGAGTGAGCAATTTTTACAATGTTCATCAATGATTTCCAATGAAGAATGGTTCATGATATTAGGAGACGATGACATCCTGGAACCGAATGTTGTCTCTGATTTTTATAGGCATCTTCCACAAATAAATAAAAATCAGATTAATGTGGTTAAATATTCAACTATTTTAATTAATATGTGTGATGATCTGATTTCTACAGTCTATAAACATAATCAAATAGAAAAATCTACTGATTTGTATATAAAAAAAATTACAAATAGAAGTCGGTCATCGTTAAGTGAACACATATTTAGGACCAGGCAATTTCTTAAATACAAAATACCATATTTCCCTTTAGCTTGGCATGCCGACGATATGATGATCTTATTATATTCAAACTTTGATAAAATCTATTGTATTTCGGATTCGGTTGTTGCAATAAGACTCTCCGGAAAAAACATATCAAGTTGGAGGGAAAAAAATGAAAGAGAGAAAACTGAAGCCTCTATTTTATTTTATTCTGAACTAATAACTAATTATAGTGAAAAGTTTAATGTTGAAGATTTGAAGATTTTGTACAGATTTTTAATATTCTGCATGTTAAACAACTATGACGCTACTGATTCTTACAAAAAGTTGGAAACGGGAATAAAGCTATTCGGTGTGGATTATACACGAAACATTATTTTGAATATAAAATATCCTATAAAATTTAATATGACTGATGATGAAATAAGCACATTCGCTGATAATTTTTATATAAATACATTTTGCCTTTACAATGACAGGAAAATTTACCGTAAATACTTCTCGAAGAAAAAAGAATTCCGTATTCATTGGATTAAATCGCCTAATATTAACCAGAAGAATTTGAATTCGATATTAACCCGTTCAATTCAAGAAGAGGACGATGTTATAATAATTTGTTTTGATAACTATCGATTTAAAACAAACTATTCCAAATATAGTCTTTTCAAGTATATTCTTATGGCTAAATTCTATCAGGCGGATATCTTATTTGGTAATGGGAGTGAAATGGATTGTATGTGTAAAATACAGGACGAGTTGTATTGGGTAAACAGTATCAAAAAATCAAATTTTATTGTATTATACAGAAAGTTTTTCAATAAAATACTCGATATCAATTCACTAAATTCAAAAAGTTTCCCGGAAACCATATCAGCTTTATCTCACGACAAGTTAATGATAAACGATATGTCAATCTAATTCTTATTTTGTAAGCAATTACCCTAAATTTAGTTTATCATGAGAATATCCGTAGCTTTATGCACATATAATGGTGGAAAATACATTGCAGAACAACTCAGTAGCATCTTGAATCAAAATTATGTGATTGATGAAATCCAAATAGGAGATGATGGCTCGACTGATGATACGATAGACATTATTAATGATTTTAAAAAGCGACATGAAAATATATTCCTCACTTTAAATCAACGACGAGTGGGTATAACTGACAATTTCGAAAATACTATAAAAAGATGTCGTGGAGATTATATATGTTTGTCCGATCAAGACGACATCTGGCATCCTGACAAATTAAAAATTATCATACCTGTATTGCAGCAGAACCCTAAATTTCAGGCATGTTTTACTAACGCGAGTTTTATTGATGAGAATGGAATTAACATTGAAGGTAGTTTATGGGAATCATTTGGAGTATTAAAAGAAAAAGAACATTTATTGGACCCGGAGCGACTGTTCGAACATCTTCTGAGATTTGGAAATATTGCCACCGGAGCTACCATGGTTTTTAAAGCGGAAGCTATAAAGGATATTATGCCTTTTACGAAAAGGTATAACTTCGAATTCCACGATTTTATAATAGCCCGGAAATTGGCAATGAATAGGAGTATAATTCCTATCAATAAGAAGCTAATGGACTATAGACTACATGAGGGACAACACGCGGGAGTTTTTAATAGAAAATATTGGGGTGATTTTTTTTTTAGAAAAAAAGCTATTCTTTCCGGAAGGATTAAAGATGTAGCTTATCAGAAGGCTCTTTATCATGCATGGTATTACTATAAAAGTTCGGTTAATGAATTTCGATTGAAGGAAAATTCCTCAAATTATCTGGTAAGAAAATGCTACGTTGAATCTAAAAAAGAATGGGATGAAATTAAAAAACAATCATGGTCTCAATATGATTGTTTTAATGATGGTTATTTAATTAAAGAATATACATCTAACCGTAAAAGATCTTTGTGTTATTTCGTATGTTATACGGAAACCACCCCCGCTAACTCTGATCTTAAATATATCAATGAATTAAAAAAACATTTTGATCAGATTGTCATCTTGACGAATTACGAATATATGGAAAAATACACGGATTGTGAGTTTGAGATTTTCGATAATAAAGGATACGATTTTGGATTTCTATATCAGGCGATTAATGGCAAGGATTTAACGGGCTATCATACCATATCATTCGTAAACAACAGCAATATTTTGCTGAATAATAAAAATCTCAATGAGTTTTTCGAGTGGTTTCATCAGCAGGATTCAAAATTTTGTGGTTTAACAGATTCTTCCGAAATGGTAAATGAGTTAGACGAGTCTTATCATATACAAAGTCATTTCCTCATTTTTAAAGACGAAGCTATCATTCTTTTACAAAGATTTTTCACGATTATAAACTTTGAAAAATTTTTCGCAATGGATGATAAAAAACAATTAAAACATGCTATAATAATTGAATGTGAAATCGGGTTAACTCAGTTTATGATAAGGAACAAAATAAAGCCAACATCCTGGTTTAAATCTGTAGAATTTAGCAAAGAATACAATATACCCCTTGAAACAATCAACCTACACATTATGTTCTGGAAAGAACTAATAGAAAAAGGATATCCCTTGATAAAGAAAAAGATAGTGGCAAAAGATTTAAATAACATCATCAATTAACAATTCCTAAAATTATTTATGCACATATTTATGGTATAATTGGTGTTATTATTTTTTATAAATTTGAATGATACCTTTCTAGAAAAAAGAGAATGGAACAATAAAAAGTAATTACAAAATTAAAGGGTAATCATTCATTACTTTTATTGTCATTATTCAATACTTCGGTAAATATTCAATTAACTAATTAAAATTCAATGATTTACATAACATAGTTTAACATAAAAAAGATGGATAAGTAGCTGATTATCAGTCTCTTTATAGCTGATAACAGACTATCAAAGATGGATAAAACCAGCATACTTAACCAA
>DCEG01000043.1 GCA_002316835.1 Bacteroidales bacterium UBA1035
TCAACCGGTAATCAGTAATTTTAAAACTATAAAAGAATGAAATACTTTACTGTTATTCTGTTTATTTTAATCAATTTGACAATGTGTAATAAAACTTATGAAATTCCTGGACATTTTAAACATGTTGATCAGGTGATCTGGGTGGTAAATGATCTGGATAGCGTAATTGATAAATGGAAAGAACTCGGATTTGAGCAAATTGAAATGTTGGGAAGCGTCACCACAACAAATAAAGACAACAAAAATTTTGTCGTAAGAATGGCAGTTGCAAATCTTGGGGGAGCTCACATAACCTGGATAGAGCCGGTTTCTGAGAACTCAGTGTTTTCAAGTTTTCAAGAAGATTATGGTGAAGGAGCAATAAGCCTGGTACATAAATTAAGTTCGGATGATGCCTTGTACGATGAAGTGAATCGCCTGTCTGCAATGGATGTGAAAATACTCGATAAACTTTTATTTTCAACACCAAGGGGTAAACTAAATGTTACATTAATGGATACTCAGAAAAGAGGCAAATATGTTTTAGGATATGTAACAAATGAAAATTCTGATGATTTACACGCTGATCTAACAGACGAAAATAAACACAACATGAAATTGAATCAGTACGCTTTCGCCATAATTGAAGCTGAAGATATTTCAGAATATTGGTCTAAAATCGGATTTCCTGAATTTCAAATAAATCATCCGGAATTAGGTAATACCAAATATCATGGCGAGGTTGTTGATCATTCACTTATTCAGGGCTGGCAGCGGCATGGTGACATTGCTTATGAATGGTGTATTCCGGTAAAAGGTCCGATTGTTTATACTGATCATATTAATAAGTATGGTGAGGGAATTCATCACCTTGCCTATTCGGTCAAAAATATGGATGAAATATTGAAAGACTATGCATCTCTCGGATATAAAAACACCATGGGTGGAACTTGGGGTGAATCAGGAAAGCCCGGTTCCGGTCGCTATGAATATGTGGGGCTGGAGGATGCAGGAGGTATGACCATAGAGTTATTATGGAATTTTATTGAAAACTAATTCCACCCTAAATTACAGTATACAAATATTTTGAAACATAAAATCAAAAAAAATGAAAACATTATTAATAACTCTGGTATTGGGACTTTTTTTCGGTCTTAAACCAACGATGGCTCAAGATATTAAGTTCGAGAACATCTTATATGGAGCTGCTTATTATCACGAATATATGCCCTCTGACAGATTGGACAAAGACATTCAATTAATGAAGGATGCGGGTATTTCTGTGATAAGAGTTGGTGAATCAACCTGGAGTCTATTCGAACCTCGTGAGGGTGAATTTGAATTTGAATGGATGGATCGAATAATAGATGGACTGCACAAAGCCGGAATCAAAGTAATACTTGGAACACCAACTTACTCAATTCCTGCATGGTTATGGTATAAACATCCTGAAGTGTTATTGACATATCAGAAAGATGAAAAGGCTTATTATGGAATTCGTCAAAATATGAATATTACCAACCCAACTTTTTTATTTTACTCTGAAAGGATTATCAGGGAAATGATGAAACACTACGCTAAACATCCGGGAATAATAGGCTATCAGGTTGATAATGAAACAACATCGCGTGGAGTAAACAATTATAACTTTCAAGTAGGTTTTGTTAATCATTTAAAAAAGAAATTTGGAACTCCACAGAATCTCAATAAAGTATGGGGATTACAATATTGGGGAATGAACATCGATAGCTGGGAAGAACTTGCACCCAAGGATGGAATAACGAATACAGGGTACAAATTGGAATGGGAGCGGTATAATAGAAAAGCTGTTGCCGATTTTTTAAATTGGCAAACTGAAATTGTAAGTGAATATAAAAGAGATGACCAATTCATCATGCAATGTTTTATGCCATCGGTACAAGATATAGATCAAGTAGAGAGTGCAAAAAACATGGATGTCATGGCAGTTAATGTCTACCATGGCCAACAGGATGAGTTGACTGGAAATGAAATTGCATTTGCCGGTGATTTTTTTCGTTCCGTAAAACAAAAAAATTATCTTATTACTGAAACCAATGCGCAGACCATTGGTTGGAATTCACGAATACAACAACCACCTTATCCCGGACAAATGCGTCAAAATGTATATGCGCATATTGGTTCAGGGGCCAATATGGTAGAATATTGGCATTGGCATTCTATTCACTACGGACAGGAAACATATTGGAAAGGTGTCCTATCGCATGATTTGCAGCCAAACCGGGCATATAATGAGGTTACTAAAACAGCGCAAGAATTAAAAAGAATCGGGCAGAAACTTGTAAACCTTAAAAAGGAAAATAAAGTAGCAATACTCTTTAGTCATGATTCAAATGATGCGTTAAACATCATGCCTTTTGATCAAAGTGGTTCGGCCTGGGAAAGTGGGAGTAATGATTTCTACAGGAACAGATTAGTTGCTCAATTCCACAAAATATTGTATCAAAATAATGTTGGAGTAGATTTCATATTTCCTGAAAACCCAAGGTTTGAAGACTATGACTTGGTTATTATACCATCATTGTACATTGCAAGTGATGAATTACTTAATAAAATCAATAATTACGTTAAGAATGGCGGACATGTCATAATGCAGTTTAAAAGCGGTTTCTGCGATGAAAACTCGATGGTGCGTCCGGTTATGGCTCCCGGACCATTGAGAGAATCAGTAGGTTTTTATTATCAGGAATTTTCAAATATTAAGGAGTTAGCACTTGGAAATGATCCTTTCGGCGTTGGAGCAGAGAAAAATAAAGTGAATACATGGGCTGAATATATTATTCTCGAAACTGCAAAGCCACTTGCATGGTACGATCACCAATACTTTAAGGAATATCCTGCCCTCACCATAAATAACTTTGGACAAGGCACATTACTTTATGAAGGCTGTATAGTGTCAGATGAAATTCAGGAAAAAATAATCCGCCAGGAGCTCGAGCGTGCAAAATTAATGACACCTGACCAAGAGTTACAATGGCCGTTGATTGCTAAATCCGGTAAGAATGAAAACGGAAATACCATAAGGTTTTATTATAACTACTCGTCACAAGTCAAAACATTCACCTATCCCTATAAAAACGGGAATGAGTTAATTTCAAATCGAAAGATCAATTCAAACGAATCTGTTTCTATTGACCCCTGGGATGTGATAATTATTGAAGAATGAACTGTTATTTTGTTCCAGATTTGAGTTAACAATGGCGGTTCCATCGAACTAATGACACAAAACTTTTTCTTCACCTAACATATCATTTGTCGGTCTAAGAATAACGTTAGTCAAGTTAAGTCAAACATTAATTCTTTATTTTGGAGGGTTGTCAGCAGAAAAAGTTGGCAACCCTTTTGTTTTTATCTGTTTTTAAAAATAAAAAATAATTATCTTTGATTTTCAATTTTTCTTTACTTTATTTTCGTTTTTTCCTCATGAAAGCATTGGTCTTAGATAAATACATGGAATTGAATTATCGTGATTTCCCAGATCCTCAGATTGAAGCTAACAAAGTTTTAATCAGAGTTAAAGCCTGCGGAATATGTGGGAGCGACGTTCACGGCATGAACGGCAGTACCGGCAGAAGGCAGCCGCCTTTGGTTATGGGACATGAAGCATCGGGTCTCATTGCTGAAATTGGGCCTGAGGTTCAAAACTGGCAAAAAGGAGATCGGGTAACTTTCGATTCAACCATTTATCCTCTTGATGACTGGTATACCAGAAAAGGGCACTATAACCTCAGCGACAACCGAAAGGTACTTGGGGTTTCTCCGGGAGATTACAAAAAAAACGGTGCTTTTGCCGAATTTGTTTCAGTTCCTGCACACATACTTTACAGAATCCCCGATAATGTTTCCTTTGAACAGGCTGCAATGGTTGAGCCGGTTGCGGTAGCATTACATGCAGTAAACATTTCTAAAATCGGTCTCGGACAAAGTGCAGTTGTTGTGGGCACTGGAATGATCGGTCTGTTTATCGTAAACTTACTGAAAATAACCGGAGCCGATCCCATCATAGCCGTCGATCTGGACGATAAAAAATTAGAGCTTTCAAAAGCTTTCGGTGCAACTCACACATTAAACAGTGCCGATAAAGGTATTTTTGAAAAAATACAACAACTGACCGGCAACAGAAAAGCCGATATTGCTTTCGAAGCTGTAGGGATAACGGAAACCGTGAATTTATGCATCAACAGTTTACGTAAAGGCGGAAAAGCCGTTCTGGTGGGAAATCTATCGCCGGAAGTTATCATTCCGTTACAAAAAATAGTAACAACTGAACTTTCTCTCTTAGGAAGCTGCGCTATCAATGGAGAGTATGAAACTGTTCTTGATTTAATGTCGGCCGGCAAAATCAACACCGACAAAATGTTATCGGCAATTGCTCCGCTTTCTGAAGGTGCAGAATGGTTCAAACGTCTTTATAACAAAGAACCGGGATTAAACAAAGTGATATTGGTTCCCTAACAAAAATCGATATGCAAAACAACATTCACAATATTGCAATACTTGGTTGCGGAAAAGTGGCTCACCTGCACGCCAAGGCAGTTGAAAATCTTTCGAATGCACGTCTGGCCGGAGTTTGGAGCCGTACCAAGCAAACTGCATCCGGATTCGCGGAGCAATACAGTGTTCCCTCCTACGATGATATCGAGGAGCTCGTTAAAAAAGAAGGAATCGATTTAGCTATCGTCTGCACTCCTCACCCATTTCATTTGGAGCCGGCAGAGAAAGCCGCTTTGTCAGGAGCTAATGTTTTGGTGGAAAAACCACTGGCATCCACATTAGAGGATTCGGACAGAATTATTTCGGCCTGTGAGAGAGCGGGTGTAAAGCTAGGGGTTGTCAGTCAGCGCAGGTGGTATGAACCGGTAAGAAGAGTGAAGAAAGCCATCGAAGCAGGTAAAATAGGAAAACCTGTATTTGGAACCGTCAACATGCTGGGTTGGCGTGACAAAAACTATTACGATGCAGACAAATGGAGAGGTGATTGGAAGCTGGAAGGCGGTGGAGTACTCGTTAATCAAGCTCCACATCAATTAGATATCCTGCTTTGGTTTATGGGTGATATTGATGAAGTTTACGGCTTATGGAGAAACCTGAACCATCCTTATATCGAGGTGGAAGACACTGCTCTTGCCATAATAAAATTCAAAAACGGAGGCATAGGGAACATTATCGTCAGTAACTCGCAAAAACCCGGGATTTACGGAAAGGTGCAAGTTCACGGTAAAAATGGATCTTCAGTAGGTGTACAAACCGACGGAGGAGCTATGTTCATCGCGGGTATGCAAGGTATTATAGAGCCTCCGATAAACGATCTCTGGACAATTCCGGGTGAAGAAAATCTACTTGCAAAATGGAAAAAGGAGGATGCGCATCATTTTAACAGTATCGACCCCATGACCTATTATATGGAACGACAGATCGAAGATTTTTTATTTGCCATAGGCGAAAATCGCAATCCTCTCGTTACCGGGGAAGATGGCCGCAGAACAGTGGAACTTTTTACTGCTATTTATAGATCTACCCGCAACAACGCACCGGTAAAATTCCCTTTATATCAGGAGAATAAGAATGATATGGATGGAAGATTGTAATTATTGAAATCAATTGCAATAAAAAATCATATTTTTTTGTTTCTTGTTTATTATTACATTTTTTTAAAAATTAATATTATGAAACTTTTTAAAATTAGATTTATAAAAGCTCCCAAAATCGTTTTGTTTTCCTTATTAATATTTAATTTATATCAAGCCAATGCACAAACAAAAAATGGCAGTTTGGCTGAACCAGTTACTATAAATATTGATTTCACAGATGTAGTTGGTTCTATGAAACCTATATGGGCATTTTGGGGCTATGATGAACCCAATTATACCTATATGAAAGATGGTAAAAAACTTCTTACTGAAATCTCTCAATTAAGTCCTGTTTCTGTATATGTTAGAGCACATAATCTTTTAGTGACCGGAGAGGGAACTTATGGATTGAAATGGGGTTCCACTAATGCATATACAGAAGACAAGAACGGTAATCCTATTTATAACTGGACTATTATTGATAAGATTTTCGACACATATATTGAAAGAGGAATGAAACCAATGGTACAAATTGGATTTATGCCTGAAGCGCTTTCAATAAAACCTGAACCTTATCGCCATAACTGGAGGCCCGGAGCCGCATATAATGAGATATACACCGGCTGGGCATATCCGCCCAAAGATTACAATAAATGGGCAGAGCTCGTATATCAATGGGTGATACATTCAGTTAAAAGATATAGTAAAGAAGAAGTGGAAAGTTGGTATTGGGAGTTATGGAATGAGCCGAATATAGGTTATTGGCAAGGAACTATTAATGAATTTCTAAAATTATACGATTACACTGCAGATGCTGTCAAGCGTGCTTTACCAACTGCAAAAATCGGAGGACCAGAAACAACCGGTCCTGGTAATGAAGATGCTGCAAAATATTTAAAAACATTTCTCGATCATGTGTTAAGAGGCAAAAATTATGTCACCGGTAAAATTGGGTCACCTATCGACTTCATTACCTTTCACGCAAAAGGCAATCCCAGAGTAGTTGATGGACAAGTCATCATGAACATGGGGACTCAATTACGAGATATTAGTTCAGGATTCGAAATCATTGCTTCTTATCCCGAATTAAAACATTTACCTATCATAATTGGAGAGTCAGATCCTGAAGGATGTGCCGCCTGCTCTGAAGCTGATTATCCACATAATGCATACAGAAACGGCACATTATATGCAAGCTATACCGCAGCGTCATTTGCAAGAAAATACAAGTTAGCTGACCAATTTGGTGTAAATCTCTTAGGAGCTGTGACTTGGGGATTTGAATTTGAGGAACAACCTTGGTTTGCGGGTTTTCGGGATATGGCAACTAATGGGGTAAATAAACCTGTTTTAAATATTTTTAGAATGTTTGGTTTGATGGAAGGAAATAGAGTAAAAGTCAATCAAAACAACTTGGCGTATGACTACCTGGATGTGCGTGATAAAAGTGTCGGAGGTGACAAACCCGATGTTAATGCTTTGGCAGCAATTGGAGAAAATAGTGCATCTGTTATGGTCTGGAATTATCACGATGTCAACGATCTTAACGTACCGGACTCACCTGTAATCATTGATATGACGGGAATCAAGAAAGACAAAGTATTAATTCAGCATTATCGTGTGGATCAAGAATTTAGTAATTCGTTTTCTCTTTGGAAAAGATTTGGATCTCCACAAAATCCTTCAGAAGACCAGATCAAGGAGTTGGAAAAGGCGGGGCAGCTACACTCGTATTCATCCCCCGAATGGGAAAAGACTGAAAATACAACAATAACGATTAAAACGACACTTCCCAGACAAGCGGTTTCATTAATTCGCCTTACATGGTGAAATATTAGTACGATTTTTTTATTTATTAGACCAGATAATATTTTGTGATTTAATTTTTTAAAATTGAAATGGTATGAAAAAAAATTTAATCTTATTCATTTTATTTTTGGTTTGTGGAATTGTTTATTCACAAACGGGTCAACCAATCCAAATTAACATTGACGCAAGCAATCAAATTGCTACTGTTACCAAGTTGTTTAATGGGACGAATATCGAAGACTTAAATAACCAGACCAATGGCGGCATGTTTAGTCAATTAATCCATGGCGAAGCATTTGAAGAAAATGTCGAAACCGATTTTCTCAATTTGGAACCAAAGGATTATTCCAAGATCTATGTGTATATAGATGAACGCAGGATTCCTCATTTGATTTCTCAATCGAACATCTACAATCGTATCACATGGAACAATATTTCAGAGATGTACGATGTTTATTCGAAGGATGTATATGCGCATGTCTTAGACAGAACACCAGAGGTGATATCCAACTGGAAATTTTATGGACGTTATCTTCCGTACGATTCACTTCCCGGAAACATTCAGCGAATAATGCTTGATCGCATTAAAGGTAAAGAACAAATTTCAAAGTTTTGGAACAAACTCGTTTCCGGTAACCCTCAATTCCGATATACCCTTGAGCGCAGTTACGACGCTTATATGGGTCGTCAGACACAAGTAGTGACTTTTCTGAGTGGAAGCGGGGAAGTAGGAATTACCAATCATGGTTTGTATAAGCAGGGAATCCATTTTGAGGCAGGTAAACCATACGATGGTATTTTAAGGGTTAAAGCAGAAAAAGAAACAATAATTTATATTTCATTACGTGATGAAAATGGGAAATTACTTGCAGAGAAACCATATAAAATTAATGGGAACAACAGCTATGAAAAAATTGAATTTGAACTTACGCCCAGCGCAAACACAAAGAAAGGAAGTATTGGAATTTCGTTAAAAAATCCGGGAGAAATCCGTTTGGGGTTCGCTTTTCTTCAGCCGGGTAAATGGGGCCGAATTCCTGGTGGCTGGCCGATTCGGACCATGTTTACTGATGCATTAAAACGTCAGGGTATAACAGCATTCCGATACAATGGATCAATGGTTGATGTCGGGGCCGATACTTATCTCTATCGTTGGAAAAAAATGATAGGCCCTGTTGATGAACGAAGAACATGTTTACGCAATGGATTCAATTTATATGCCACACATAGCTTTGGATTTATAGAAATGCTACAAGCAGCAGAGGCAATTGGAGCAATAGCTATTATAGGGATGAGCATGGATGAGACCTCTGAGGATATTCGTGATTTCGTTGAATATGTGAATGGTCCTGTCACTTCAACTTGGGGAGCATTGCGCGCACAACACGGGCACCCTGAACCCTATAATCTCAAGTATATACAAGTAGATAATGAAAGACCGATTACTACAGGATACGTTGAAAGTATGAAAAAATTTGCCTTAGCCGCGTGGGAAGTAGATCCTGAAATGTCTATTATGGCTTCTCTCAATATCGGAGGCAATGGTTATCGACGTGAGCTTACCGATGGTCAGAAGCAACGTATTGATGATCTTGAAAAACAGATTACAGACTTACAAGATGCCCCACAAACGAGGCAGCAAGTTAACCAATTACGACAACAATTGAATCAACTCCGATCAGCTACTCGCTCATATCAATTAGCATCAGATATGGTTGGTTGGTTTATATCCAAAGGTAAAGGAGACAGATTAGCCTGGGATCCGCACTATGGAGGTTCTATCTCGTTTGCTGACCGTGGGGAAGCTTATCTCAATGAAATGGGTATAATTTTACAAAGAGAATTGGCAAAAGACTATCCTGGTTATTGGTTGAAACTACATCCAATGGAGGAGAATGGCTCACGTTGTGACTGGGATCGTGGTCTTGCTCATGCCCATAACTGGAATACAAATCAACGTCACGGGAATAGTTTTGTCATGCTTGGTACAGCTAACACTTTCCAACCTCATGGATTGCACTACATGTGGGATCAGGGACGAATCCATTATACTTCAGATACTATCTGGTTCCAACCCTCAGCTCACATTGACGAAATTATGATGCAAACATGGAAGCCAAACGTAGTAGATGCTATAAGTAGCGCGGATAGTATATTAGACGTTACCGCGAAGATAAATGATTCTAGTAACGAATTAACACTGTATGTTGTTAACTTGTCAGGGGAGCCTCAAGAAGCCGCACTAAATATTAATAATTTCAAATTCAACACCAAAGGAGAAGTTATAACTATTGGTAATTGTGATTTAACGGAATACAATACATATGCAGATATGAACAACGTAGTACCCGTACGTTCTAAGGCGACTTTTAGTCGAAAAAACACAAAATATGTTTTCCCCAGATACTCATTTACAGTGATTACTTTGAAAAAATAAAATACTTATCCTAATAAAATCAGAATTTGCACTGGCAAATCCTGAACGTTTTTAATATAAATGTAGCCAAAGAATATTTTATACTTTCTCTCTTAAAAAGGGTTGCCTCCATTTTGTTGACAACCCTTTTTGTAATTTATGCGTTGTAAAACGAAAATTAATTATCTTTGACATTGAATGAGGTTCCTGTTCTTATCATTTATTTCAACCCGTAATTTCCATTGAACTATGACACGCAAAAACAACTTACAAATAATAATTGCATTGGCAATAAGTATACTATTCATCGGATGTAATGGTAATTCGCTTTCAAAAGAAAAAATATCCGCTAAGAAAATTACTCAGGTAGATTTCTCACACGTCAAGATCACCGACAATTTCTGGTCACCAAGACTTAAGAATCATGTCACCTATACACTTCCTGTGTGCATCGATCAAATTGAGAACAAAACAGGTAGGATACAGAATTTCGAAAATGCAGCGAACAAATCGGGTGAACATTCAGGTATTTTTTACGATGACTCCGATGTATACAAAGCATTGGAGGGAATGGCATACAGCCTCATCAATAATCCTAATCCCGAATTGGAAAGGAAAGCCGACGAATGGATCGATAAGTTTGCAGCTGCTCAGGAACCGGATGGGTACATCAATACATTTTACACGCTTACCGGGCTCGATAAACGCTGGGACAACATGGACAAACACGAAATGTACTGTGCCGGACACATGATAGAGGCAGCGGTAGTCTATTACAAAGCCACCGGAAAACGCAAATTACTCGATGTTTCCATTCGTATGGCCGATCATATGATGAACGAATTCGGACCGGATAAACGTCATTGGGTTCCCGGACACGAAGAAATTGAATTGGCGCTGGTAAAACTTTACGAAGTAACCAACGAAGAAAAATACCTTGGTTTTGCCTATTGGCTGCTGGAAGAACGCGGCCATGGGCACGGATCAAAAGGTTCTGAGGGTACGTGGAATCCTATGTATTATCAAGATGAAATGCCTGTCAGGGATTTATCAAGCATAAACGGGCATGCCGTCCGGGCCATGTACCTGTTTTGTGGAATGGCCGACGTGGCAGCACTGAAAAACGACGCAGGCTATATCGATGCGTTAAACCGGTTGTGGGACGACGTAGCATTAACCAAAATGTATGTAACGGGTGGCATCGGCTCCTCGCGACATAATGAAGGGTTTACCGAACCTTACGACCTTCCCAATTATGAAGCATATTGTGAAACCTGCGCTTCGGTGGGAATGGTTTTCTGGAATTCTCGCATGCATCAGTTAACCGGAGATTCGAAATATGTAGATGTATTGGAACGCTCTATGTACAATGGCGCTCTCGCCGGGGTATCGCTGAAAGGTGATTTGTTCTTTTACGTGAATCCATTGGCTTCGCACGGAGATCATCACCGAAGAGAATGGTACGGAACGGCTTGCTGTCCCAGTCAGGTTTCCCGTTTTCTTCCATCTATCGGAAATTATATTTACGGAACATCTGAGGATGCTGTTTGGGTAAACCTGTATATCGGAAACTATGCTGAAATAACCACAGGAAAAAAAACATTTACATTAAAACAGGAGACAAATTATCCGTGGGATGGTAACGTAATTCTCACCGTTGAATCATTGGATAAACCCTTAAAGAAAGAATTTCGATTACGGATCCCTGACTGGTGTAAAAGCCATGCTGTTTTCGTGAACGGGAATGTGATTGAAAATGCTCAAATTGAAAAAGGATATTTGGTAATCGATAGGAAATGGAAATCGGGTGACAAAATAACACTCACGATGGATATGCCGGTTGAAATTGTTCAAGCCGATCCGCGTGTGAAAGAAAATATCGGAAAACGAGCTGTTCAAAGAGGGCCGTTGGTTTACTGCGTGGAGGAGACCGATAATCCTTCGTTCAATGAATTGGCTCTGTCATCGAACACAAAATTCAAGGAAGCTTTTGATTCGTCGGTTTTAAATGGCGTGACTACTGTCGATGCAGTTTCGGGTGATAAAACAATACGCCTTATCCCATACTACGCCTGGGATAACCGCGAAGCGGGTCAAATGAAAGTATGGATTGATTATAACGAATAATGAATGGAAATGAGACATTTGGCTACAATTTTAATTGCTACTTTTTTAGTCATGAGTGTTCACTCTAAGGAAAAGAACTATCCCGGTAACCGTGCCCCGTTAGTCAATAAAACTTATATTGAACTCCCAATCGGCACTATAAAGCCCCACGGTTGGCTGAAAGAACAGATGAACCGGATGCGAACAGGTATGACCGGACATTTGGATTCGATATATCCACAGGTCGTGGGTCAACGAAACGGTTGGCTGGGAGGTGACGGAGACGTTTGGGAACGAGGCCCATACTGGATTGACGGACTGTTGCCACTTGCCTACATTATGAACGATGCGGAGCTGAAAAAGAAAGTCCAACCCTGGATTGAATGGACACTGGCATCGCAAAAACCGAACGGATACTTTGGTCCCGATACTGATCGCGGACCTGAAGAAGGTTTACAGCGAAATAATTCGCATGATTGGTGGCCTAAGATGGTGATGTTGAAAGTAATGCAGCAATACTACTCCGCAACCGGAGATAAAAGGGTAATTTCCTTTATGACAAATTATTTTAAGTATCAGCTAAAGGAATTGCCCAACACGCCATTAAGTAACTGGACATTCTGGGGCGAACAGCGAGGTGGAGATAACCTGATGATGGTTTATTGGCTCTATAATATTACGGGCGATTCTTTTTTACTCGACTTAAGCGAACTGATCCATAAACAGACATTCAATTGGACAGATGTATTTCTTCATCAGGATCATTTGTCGCGTCAGCTCAGTATGCATTGCGTAAATCTCGGGCAGGGATTTAAAGAACCGGTCATTTATTATCAACAAAACCAAAGTCCGGAACAACTCGAAGCCGTAAAAAAAGCGGTCCGCGATATGCGGAATACCATCGGATTTCCCATCGGATTGTGGGCGGGCGATGAGTTGCTTCGATTCGGTGATCCGATACAAGGTTCGGAACTTTGCACCGCAGTAGAAATGATGTATTCTTTGGAAAGTATTTTGCAAATTACCGGCGATGTACAATGGGCAGATCATCTCGAGAAAATAGCTTATAACGCTTTGCCCACACAAACCACCGACAATTTTGATTCACGTCAGTATTACCAGCAGGTAAATCAAATTAAGGTCAGCCGCGATATACGAAATTTCGTCACACCGCATCACGATACCGACAATCTTTTCGGTGAACTTACCGGATATCCCTGCTGTACATCCAATATGCATCAGGGATGGCCTAAATTCACACAGAATCTTTGGTATGCAACCAACGATAACGGGATTGCCGCGCTAATTTACGCCCCATCGGAAGTTTCGGCCAAAGTAGGAAACGGGCAACTCATTACCATAAAAGAGTCCACAAACTATCCTTTCGATGAAACAATTACTTTCACGATTGAATTTCAAAACCGAAGAGACAAAGAAATCGAGTTTCCGTTTCATTTGCGTATACCGGAATGGTGCAAGAATCCTATTCTGACAGTCAACGACGAAAATATTGCGGTAGAAACAAAACAAGGAGAAATCGCAATAATCAACCGCATATGGAAAAATAACGATAAAGTCACTCTTCAATTACCCATGGAGGTTTCGGTCAGCAGGTGGTACGGTGGCGGGGCTGCGGTCGAACGGGGACCACTTTTGTATGCGTTAAAGATGAACGAAAACTGGCAAAAGAAAAGTACAGAACCTCACGAAACCAAACGTTACGGAAAATGGTATTACGAAGTAACCAGCGATACTCCATGGAATTATGCTCTTCCTAACCGCAATTTAAGAAGTGAGAGTATAGCTAACACTTTTATTGTTGAAAAGAAAAACGATACATCAACTTCCCCTTGGACATTGCAGAATGCACCTATTACAATAAAAACAATTGGTTTACGAATCCCGGGATGGAAAGAATATAACGGCTCGGCTGGACCCATTTCTTACTTCACGCAACAGGGAGAAGATACAGGAAATGAAGAGAACATAGAACTCATACCATATGGGTGCAGTACGTTGCGTATCGCCGTTTTTCCGGTGAGGAACAAATAGAATATAAGACTTTTTATAAATCAATGATTTTAGTCTGTGAACTCTTTCCACAAAGCAGAATGGATAATTTCTCTTGATTGATCAATTAATGCAGGAATATCGGCCTCAGTTAAATTTTCAGTGGGAATTGGCTTGTGTATAAGCAACTCCAGTTTATGCGGTTTCAGACGTAAAGTGCCACGCTTTAGTACATGAAACGGGCCGTTAAGAGTAAGCGGAACTATGGGCAATTTGAGTTCATAAGCAATCTGGTATGCTCCCCGCTTAAATCGTCCTAATTTTCCGGTACGGGACCTGGCACCTTCAGGGAATAGCATGATAGAAACACCATCTACAATTTTCATCTTGGCTTCCTTAATCGTATTTGCACGTGCAGCCGGGCTTGAATTATCAACAAAAACGTGGCCCGCTTTTTCCGACGCAAAACCCACCAGTGGAATTTTACGTAAACTGGCCTTTTGCACCCACTTGATATTTTGATTTAGAAAACCAAATGTTAAAAAGATATCAAATGCTCCTTGATGATTAGCAACGAAAATATAAGATTGTTTGGGATCAAGATTTTCGTGTCCATTGGTTTTAATCCTGCACAAAGCCAGCCAGCAAGTGAGCCTCGACCACCATCGCGGCGGTACGTATCCCCAATAGCGGCTTCCGAAAATAGGCGCAAAGATCATTACCGTCAATGCTGTTAAAACAGTAAACAAAACAAAAATTGGCACAAAAATAAGCCACTGATACAAAAACATGAAAGACTCTTTTACCAACCTCATAGCACGCAATTAAACGATGAAACAAAAATAATAATTTTTTGACATTTTTTGATAATAAAACAGGGATGTTTTCAACTTCGTGAAAGTTTTTAGTATCGTGTCCAAATTTTTAGTCTAAATAATTTTATTATTTGTAGAATTTTGTGTTTATTTGCGCTACGAAATCAAAAACATAATATAATAAACACACATGAAAGAATTAGCAAAGTATTCAGGCGTTATAGTAATGATTGTTGGCGTGCTGATTTTAGCAATCCCGTTTTTTAGCGGAACAACCACAAATACAACTCTCCTAATAGGCTTACTATTGGTAATTGAGGGTTTTTTGGGGTATCTCTTTGTAAATAACATGAAAAAAGGAAGTATTGTGAGCAACATCGTTTGGGCAATTATTCTCCTGGTAATTCCTTATTTTCTTTTTGTTGCAATGAAAGGTTTGGCTTACAGCAAAGATGAATTTGCGCTGTACAATTAATTAGAACAACAGTAAAGCACAAAAAAAAGAGGATTTTTCAATCCTCTTTTTTTATTTTACGGCATCCGGTATATTACGCTGTTTATGTTCATCCCCGCCCCTACTGATGCGAGCACCAGATTATCGCCGGAAGAGATTTTGTGTCCGTTCATTTTTCCCCTTAACACCATATCGAGCAACGTAGGAACAGTAGCAACCGACGAGTTACCCAACCACGAAATTGTCATAGGCATTACTGATTCGGGAACGTCATTGATGTTATAAAGCTTAAAAAGTCTTTTTAAAATGGCATCATCCATTTTACCGTTTGCCTGATGAATCAGCACTTTTTTCACATCGTTTACGTGTATTTTAAGCTTATCTAGAGCCGATTTTATTGCTTTTGGCACATTCTCTAATGCGTACTGATACAGGCGACGTCCGTTCATCTTAAGATACAGATCTTTTCTCTGAGCTAAGTCCTTATTATAGGAATACCCCATGTGAAGCAGGTTAACGTAATCGATAGCATCACTGCGGGAATTGTGTCCCAGAATTCCTACGGGAGTTTCGCTTTCCACGGCCTCCACAACGGCTGCGCCGGCTCCATCAGCATAAATCATGCTGTCGCGATCGTATGGGTCAGAAATTCTGGACAACACATCGGCGCCGATAACCAGTATTTTTTTTGCATCACCCGAACGAATATAATAATCTGCCTGAATAAGTGCCTGAACCCAACCCGGACAACCGTACAATATATCGTATGCAACAGCATTAGGACTCTGTATACCAAGTTTTGCTTTCACTCGCGAAGCTAGTGTAGGTAGAATATTGATGCGGGTATCGTTGACACTGGTTTCTCCAAAATTATGTGCTAAGATCACGTAATCGAGTTCCTCTTTGTCAATTCCTGCAGATTCAATGGCTTGTTCGGCAGCAATGAGCGCCAGATCAGATGTTAATTGATGATCTTCGGCATATCTTCGTTCAGAAATGGTAGTAATTTCTTCGAACTTATCTACAATCTCACGATTTTCTTTATCAATTCTTTCACCTGTCGATTCCAGAAAGCTATAATTCAGGAAGTCGTCGTTTTTAACAACTTTGGATGGAACAAAACTTCCGGTTCCGGTAATCAGGCTGTAAATTTTTTTCATAATCAATTTCTGTAAACAATAACCTAATTTTTTGGCAAAGGTAGCAATTTATTATCAATCCGATTTAATTTTAGTGGTTTTTCGGTTGTACGAATCCTTTTTTCTACATCCTCCCAAATTAGCTCAACCCAAATTCTTTTGCCAGTAGTTCGTAACCTTTCCGGCGTCCTTCCATTTGTGAGTACAAATCGAAGATGATAATTTCATCCACAATGGTTTCTTTCGCCCACTGCGAAAGCTTTTCTGCAACTTTATCGGGTGAACCAATAACAAATTTTCGCATAATATTCTGTTTTACAGCCTCCTCCTGAAGTGAGTATTTATAGGAAAGTGCTTCTTCGAAAGTGGGATTTACAATTGATTTCCCGGTGGTTAACAACGTCCAATGCAAAATGGCGGGTGCCGCCTGATAATAGGCTTCTTCATCAGTTTCTGCGGTGAAAACCATTATCGATAAAATACTTTTTGGTTCCTGCAAATATACTGAAGGCTTAAATCGCTGACGATACATTTTCAATACAGGAACCGCAAGATCTGCATTAATTTGCGCGGCAAATACAAAAGGTAATCCTTTTTCCAGTGCGAACTCAACGCCGCCTGTACTTGAACCAAGCATATAGATTTCCGGAGTGAGTGATGGATCTGGAGATGACTTGATATTGACGAAAGGATGTTTTGCCGGTAGATTATGTCCGAAAAAGCCCAATAAATCGGTTAATTGTTCGGGGAAAGGATCCTGTTTTATAACTTCCCACGAACGCCGAAGAGCAAAAGCTGTTCGTCCGTCGGTGCCCGGTGCACGGCCTATACCCAGATCAATTCTGCCGGGATGTAACGCTTCCAGCATAGCAAACCGCTCAGCTACATTGAATGCACTGTGATTGGGCAACATAACACCACCTGTTCCAACACGAATCCTTTTGGTTTGCGAAGCAACATGAGCCACCATAATTTCGGGGAACATACTCATTATCATGGATGTATTGTGATGTTCTGCAAACCAATACCGGGTGTAACCCAGCTGATCAGCCAGCTTTGCAATTTCGGTGGAGTGATTAAGCACGTCCGTAGCTGTTTTGGTTTCTTCGGTGAATTTTGCTAAATCGAGTATCGAGAGTTTTAATTTACTCATTTCTTTTTTAGATAGAAGTTAGATGTAAAACAACAATACCGGTAACAATAGCTATTCCGAAACTTAATAATGTACCGATAAGGATATATTCCGTTAATTTTCGGTTTCGTGAGTCTTTCAAATCACCAAACCTAAAAACCGATTTAGCGGCTATCAGAAAACCGATGGCCTCCCAGCGTCCCAAAACAACAAACACAAAAACCAGCAATCTTTCCAGAATGCCGATATAGCGGCCGGCATTGGGTAGCGATTTAGCCTTATCGGAGTTTATATCTTTCGCCCAGTTTGTTAAAAGTACCTGTATTATTATACCGCACACCAAGGTTAAGAAAAGGATAGCAGTGAGGTAGATCCAAAAGTGAGTATTTTCGGCAAGTACACCCACAGATATGTCGTGATTGAAAAACACATACCACAAAATTGCAATGCTTAACACGTGCAGCAACTGATCTACCAGAAACCATCCGGTTTTATTGCTTTCTTTCTGAAAAGATAATTTCGTGATGTCTATGCCAATGTGAACAACCATGATTAAAAGCGCCGGAGCCCAATACCGGAAATCCCACAGAATCAACCATACTAACACACCGTGAATAAGGCCATGCAAATAGAGTTTGAAAGATTTGATGCCGTGTTTCTCTTTTTTCTCGACCCACGATTTAGGTTGAAGAATAAAATCTCCCACCAAGTGCGCTAAAATCAGTTTCACGAAAACAATCATAACAGCAACTTTTTCAGTTTATTCTGATACATTTGTTCCATCGACAATATTTCATCGATGTTGGCTCTTTTCCATCTTCCGCTAACGGAATTTTGTTTTATCCCCAAGCGATTACCTATTTCGTTTTGTGTATAATCGGGATATTTTAATACCACTTCCACCAGCTCGGCTGATGCCACCGACCAGTTATCCATAAAAACCGAAGCTAACTTGATGAAAAGATTCATTTCTGCGTCGAAATCCGGCCATGGACTTTTAATAAGCAGATTGGTTTTCTCCTTTTCCAGTTCATTGAATTTCTCTCCGGCATTTATAAATGCTTCTCCGTTACTTTCCGATATGCGTTCGCCCGAATAATTTTTTCCGCCGATCCCGATTGTCATTCTCACGTCAATCAGGCTTTTATTTGAAGTCTCAGGCGCAATTTTCTTTATTAATGACTTCACCAGCAATGCTTTGTTCAAGGCGTCTTCCGGACGATCTATTTCCAGTTGAAACGAGTCGCCCCACACCAGTTCCCACTGAGCGGGCGATCTTCCCCATTCATTGAATAAGTCTTTCAGTGGCAGTAACCACTTTTCGGGATTTTCTATTTTTCGGGACGAAACAATGTCTCCTTTTATTACAGCTATCATGATGCAAATATCGTGAGAAAAAATGATATATAAAAATATCGTTAAAAATAACGATATCTATATTTATCGTTGAAATAGAGGATAATCACTTTCTTAGCATTCAAACTCACTTATTATTCAATCTATTCTTGAATGCTTGAATAACATTTCGCATATCATCAGGTAAGTAGCTCATCGCTTTTTCCTGCAAGTCCTGAGGAATACCATAAAATGTTTCGCCAATGCCGCCTACTATAGCACCGATAGTGTCGCTGTCGCCACCGATGAAAATGGCCTTACGAACGGCATCCTCAAACGAAGTACTTTCAAGAAAACAAACAAGTGACTCAGGAACAGTCCCCTGACAACTTTCGTTAAACGAATAAGTTTTTTTTATCTCATCTACAGTTCTATCCAAATTGTACCCGAAGTTTTGCTCGATATATTTTTTGATGGATGCCTTGTCTTTTCCTTTTCTTGCAAAAAAGATAGCAACAGCAGTTGCCTGTGCTCCTTTAATCCCTTCGGGATGATTATGAGTACACTCGGCACTTTTTTTGGCTTCTGTCAGAACATCAGCTTCCGTATCGAATAACCAGCCTACCGGACTCACACGCATGGCTGATCCGTTACCGAAACTGTTGTACGGTTTGGGATTATCCTGATATATCCATTTTGAAAATGCCCCTCCGTAAGACCCCTTGGGATGCGGATATTTTCGCGCCCACTTTTGAATGCTTTTGCCATAATCGATGTTGTTGAGAATGGCATCTGCTACTGCAATAGTCAAGATACTGTCGTCAGTGTAATTGCTTCCGGCAGGAAAAAAGTCGAAATTATAGTCTTTTGTGTTGGCAAACTCGTACGTGGAGCCGATTATATCGCCAAGAATGGAGCCGAGCATAGACGTATTGATTTTATGTTAAACAAATTTACAAAAACAAATCATCATTCAAAAGATTTCTATTTCTAAAAAACAATAATAAGAGACGGAGCGTGCTCCGTCTCTAAATAAATTAAAAATCGCCTGTCTTTCGTCGACAGCTTAATTGATCAACTTAATCCTTCCACTTTTCCATCAACGATATCAATTCGGCGAGCTTGTGGATCGGCCGGAAGCCCGGGCATACGCATCATTTCGCCGGCAATGGCTACGATAAATTCCGACCCTTGGTTAATCACCAAATCGTTAATTTTTAATCGGAAATCTTTGGCCACTCCATATTCTTTCGGATCGGCCGAGAACGAATACTGAGTTTTGGCAATACACACCGGCATTTTTTCGAGTGGCGTACCGTTAATTAATCTCAGTTTTTTAATGGCTTTCTCACCAAGCACAACATCGCGTGCACCGTAAATATTAAGGGCTATTTTGGTAAGTTTGGTTTCGATACTATCTTTATCCTCGTAAGTAAAAACCAGGTTTTTCGATGGCTTTTCTTCAATGGCTTTAACCACGGCGTTAGCCAAATCAACAGCGCCTTCTCCTCCTTGGGTAAACGCTTCATTTACTGCAAACGACACACCTTTTTTTTCGCAGAAACGGCGTAAAGTATCAATTTCTTCAGCACTATCGAAATGGTATTTATTAAATGCCACAACAACCGATTGCCCAAAAGCAGCCAAGTTATTGAGGTGTTTTTCTAAATTCTCAAGTCCTTTTCTAAAACCTACCATATCGGGCTCCTTTATTTTATTTTCGGGAGTTCCGCCGTGCATTTTCAATCCTTGTGCTGTAACAACAATAACCGTGAGTTTAGGACGAAGTCCACTCTTGCGGCATTTTATGTTAAAGAATTTTTCCGCCCCCAGATCGGCTCCAAAACCGGCTTCGGTAACCACGTAATCACCGTAAGTCATCGCCATTTTGGTAGCAAGAACCGAGTTGCATCCGTGTGCGATATTGGCAAATGGCCCACCGTGAACAAAAGCTGCGGTGTTTTCGGTTGTTTGAACAAGGTTGGGTGCAATGGCATCTTTCATCAATACCGTGATCGCTCCGGCTACACCCAAGTCTTTTACTGTAAACGGCTGACCGTTTTGGCGATATCCCAACAAGATATTTTCGATACGACGGCGTAAATCGTCTTCGTCTTTCGCTAAACAAAGAATAGCCATTAATTCTGAGGCTGCCGTAATGTCGAAACCGCCTTCCAGTGGAATTCCGTTTCCTTGTCCGAGTCCGGTTACTATGTAACGCAAACTGCGATCGTTCACATCGAGAACTCGTTTCCACAATACCGTTTTTATTTCATCCTGCGTACCCTGAACGCGGAAAATGTAATTGTCTAACAGGGCAGAAATAGTGTTGTGTGCCGATGTAATGGCATGAAAATCTCCCGTAAAGTGCAGGTTGATGTTCTCCATCGGGAGTACCTGAGCATATCCACCCCCTGCTGCGCCTCCTTTCATCCCGAAAACCGGTCCCAATGAAGGTTCACGCAACGCTACAATGGCCTTTCTCCCGATCTTGTTCAATCCGAGCGCCAAGCCGACAACAACTGTGGTTTTTCCAATACCCGCTTTGGTAGCCGTAATCGCAGTAACTAAAATAAGATTGCTCTTTTTAACCTTCTCTTCATCAATTAGTTTTACGGGAATTTTAGCCATATATGGCCCATAATTTTGCACTTCTTCACGTACAATTCCAATACTTTCCGCTACATCCTTGATTTTTATTAGCGGTGTTTCTCTCGCAATTTGAATGTCTGATTTCATTTTTCCTCTTTAGATTTTATTTTAATATAATAGTATTTAGATTGTTGCGTAATTACTCTTTCATTTTTGCTCCTTTAACCTATCCTCCAAACCAATTAACTCATCTCTCAATCGCGCGGCTTCCAGAAATTCCAATTTCTTGGCTGCTACTAGCATAGCTTTGCGTGTTTGTTCTATTTTTGTTTTAATGTCTTCCATTGTGGCGTATTCGGGTAACGGCTCCGATGCCATGGAGTAATAATCGGGTTCAACGTATGCTTTGGCTTCAATGGTAGCTGTATACTCCTTGCCCAATACTGATGAGCGAGTTTTCTTTATCTGTTGCGGCGTGATACCGTGCTGTTCGTTGTACTTTATTTGTTTTTCGCGTCGGCGATTGGTCTCGTCAATGGTCATTCGCATGCTGTCAGTTATTTTATCGGCGTAAAAAATCACCTGTCCGTTAATGTTTCGGGCAGCACGGCCGGCAGTTTGCGTAAGCGAGCGATGGGAACGTAGAAAACCCTCTTTATCAGCATCAAGAACTGCAACAAGTGAAACCTCAGGTAAATCCAATCCCTCACGAAGCAGATTTACGCCGATAAGTACATCGAAAATCCCGTTTCGCAAATCATCCATAATTTTCACACGTTCCAGTGTTTCCACGTCAGAGTGTATGTAATTACAACGGACATCGTGCTGTGCCAGATAATCAGTCAACTCTTCGGCCATACGCTTGGTGAGCGTGGTTACCAAAACTCGCTCATTTTTTTCAACCCGTTGCTGAATTTCTTCCATCAAATCGTCAATTTGATTCATGCTGGGACGGACATCTATAGGGGGATCGAGTAAACCGGTAGGCCGGATAAGTTGATCAACTACAACCCCTTCCGACTTTTCCAATTCGTAATCGGCCGGTGTGGCGCTCACAAAAATGATTTCGGGCGTGAGTGCCTCAAACTCTTCGAATCTGAGTGGACGGTTATCTATGGCTGCAGGCAACCGAAAACCGTATTCCACAAGATTTATTTTTCGCGAATGATCGCCACCGTACATCGCCCTGATTTGTGGAATGGTTACGTGGCTTTCATCTATAACGGTGAGATAATCGTCAGGGAAAAAGTCAAGCAGACAGAAAGGTCGTGTTCCGGGTAATCGTCCGTCAAAATATCGCGAATAATTTTCAATGCCAGAGCAATATCCAATCTCCTTTATCATCTCTACATCATAGGTAACTCTTTCGTATAGTCGCTTTGCTTCCAACGGTTTTCCAATAGATTGAAAAAAATCCACTTGTTTTCCCAAATCGATTTGAATTTCGTCAATAGCACGAAAAATACGTTCTTTTGTGGTTACAAACAAATTGGCCGGGAAAATACGATACGAATTTAACCGTTCTGTTGTTACGCTCGTGAGAGGATCAATCGTTTCAATGCTTTCTATTTCATCGCCCCAGAAAATAACACGTACGATGTAGTCACTGTATGCCAGAAATACATCTACCGTATCACCCTTTACCCGAAAATTACCACGATTGTATTCTGCTGTTTCGTTGCGCGAATATAAACTGTTAACAAGTAGTCGAAGAAAATGGTCGCGCTCCAGCGTTTGACCTTCGTGGATATCGACGGTGGTTTTGTTGAAATCTTCCGGATTACCAATTCCATACAAACACGATACCGATGAAACGACAATCACATCACTTCGCCCTGAAAGCAGCGACGAAGTAGCCGCCAAACGCAGTTTTTCAATTTCGTCGTTGATAGAGAGATCTTTTTCAATATAAGTATCTGTGGTTGGGAGATAGGCTTCGGGTTGATAATAATCGTAGTACGAAACGAAATATTCCACCGCATTATTTGGGAAAAAGCCTTTAAACTCGCTATATAACTGTGCCGCCAGCGTTTTGTTGTGGCTTAGCACCAGCGTTGGCTTATTAAGTTGTGCAATCACGTTGGCAACGGTAAACGTCTTTCCCGAACCGGTAACACCCAGCAATGTCTGATAAGGAACTTTCTGCTGAAGTCCCTCTACCAAAGCTTTTATGGCTTCCGGCTGATCGCCGGTAGGTTTGTATTCGGAAGTGAGTTGGAATTGCATATTTTAGTGATAAAACAACTTAAACTGGTATTTGTTTGATGCTATCGATAGTTGATTATTTGAGATACTAAATCATTTGAGAATCAACGATAAACACATATTTTAACATTAAAAAAGCGAACAAAATTAGTCCGCTTTTTTATTATTATAAAACTCGTTTTTTAACTTTCTCTTATTTCGCTTTCAATAACTACGTCTTCTTTTACAATGTTTGGAAGTTCCAGTCCGTAACCTTTCCGTTTATCTTCCGCCTTAAGAAGGAAAGCAAAGATAAGTGCCAAAACACCAAATCCGGCGAAAATAATCATCGGAAGCGTATAATCGTATGTGTTTACAGTCAGCCCGTCACGAACGGTTTGTCCGGTAATACAATATTTTTCCAATACCCATCCGATAAGAAGCGGAACACCCATTAATCCCCAGTTCTGCACGTAGAAAATCATTGCGTAAGCAGTTCCCAAACGTTTTTCAGGAACAATTTTAGGCACAGATGGCCACATTGCAGATGGAACCAACGAGAATCCAATTCCCAAAATTATAACAAGTATAATAGCTATTACCCAATTATTTAAACTTGGAATGGAAAACATAGTGTGTACAAAGATCAGCAACAATGAACCCAAAATCATTATACTTGCCCCTTTTCCTTTTCTATCGTAAATACTTCCGAACAAAGGAGTTAACAGAATATTTCCGAAAGGAAGCAGCATCGGTATCATTCCGGCGATATCTTCTTTTACACCAAATTTATTGACCATTAAATCGGTTGCGTATTTCAGGAACGGGAACACGGCAGAGTAAAACAGTACACAAAGAATGGCAATGTACCACCATCCTCGGTTGGAAACGATCTTGAAAATATCGGAGATTTTAAATTCATCTTCGCTTGAACCGGCAACGGCAGCTGCAGCTTCCGATTTATCGAGTCTTTTATCCAACACCATATAAACCATGAATGCAATCATTCCGATACAAAGTCCGATTAAAGCAACGAGAACCGGGCGTGAAACATCTATTACACCCATTGCCTTTGCGATAGGAACCGAAAAGCCTAATGCCAATCCCGTACCTATACGCGCCATTGCCATCTCCAATCCCATTGCTAAAGCCAGTTCTTTTCCTTTAAACCATTTTACGATGATTTTGGAAACGGTGATACCGGCAACTTCAACTCCTACGGCAAATGTTGCAAATCCGATACTTGCCCAGAAAACCTGTGCATTTATACCTACTATGGTTTGTCCGTCCAACATATTTGTCGAGACAGCCCAGTATTTTATGGAAGTACCTACAACCATCAGAATGGTTGCTCCTAATCCTGTGATACGTACACCTACTTTATCGAGAATAATCCCACCAAAAATAAGCATCAATAGAAACACGTTGAACCAGCCGTAAGCACTGGTAAACGTTCCGTATTCACTTCGTGTCCAACCTAATTGTCCTTCGAGCAAACCTGCCAGAGGAGCCATAATATCCGTTAAGAAATAAGCGCACAACATGGTGAACGAAACGATAAAAAGTGCTGTCCACCGTGCTGTTTTAGAGTTTCTCAATGATTCTTGAATTTTCTCTACCATTTTGTTTTGATTTATGTTATGAAAGTTTTTCGAATGTGCAAAGATAAAAAAAGTCACCGTTGAATCACTCGAAATTCTAAATTCTTAATTGGTAATTTGTAATTATTTTACAACGCATCTACTTGCAACCGGTTTAAAAACGCAACGGTTTTGTGTATTTCTTTGTACATCACAATATCTTCCTCCACAAAGGGAACTTCTTTGCGATACTCCTTAATGGTTTTTTCGATAATTGGCGACGATTTCAACGGACGACGGAATTCCATGGCTTGCACAGCATTCATTAGTTCGATGGATAAAATCAAATCAAGATTATCCATTACTTTCAGCAGTTTTATGGCCGATGTAGCGCCCATACTCACGTGATCTTCCTGTCCGTTAGACGATACAATAGAATCGCTGGATGCGGCGTAGCAATACATTTTATTCTGGCTCACGATGGATGCCGCTGTGTATTGAGGAATCATAAATCCGGAGTTAAGACCGGGATTTGCCACCAGAAATTCAGGTAAACCGCGATTACCCAAAATGAGCTGTGCAACACGACGTTCCGAAATATTTCCGAGTTCGGCAAGCGCAAGAGCCAAGAAGTCGAAAGTGAGGGCGAGAGGTTGACCGTGAAAATTTCCACCGGAAATAACTTCGTCTTCATCAGGAAAGACAGTAGGATTATCGGTTACAGAATTAATTTCGGTCAGTAACACAGACTTCACATAAGCTATTGTATCTTTTGTTGCTCCGTGTACTTGCGGAACGCAACGGAACGAATATGGGTCTTGTACGTGTTTTTTATCTCGCACAATTATCTCACTCCCCTCCAGAAATTTACGGATATTTTGTGAAGTTTCTAATTGTCCAAGATGCGGACGGATGAGGTGAAGTTTTTCGTCGAAAGGTTCCAAATGACCGTCGTATGCATCGAGTGAAATGGAGGCAATTAAATCGGCACGTTTAGATAGTCGTTGCGCTTTCATGATAGCGAAAACTCCGTGTGCCGACATAAATTGCGTGCCGTTCAACAACGCCAACCCTTCCTTGCTTTTCAGCCTTATGGGCTCCCAGCCGAACTCATCGAGCACGCTTCCGATATCGCGCTTTTGGCCTTTGTAATACACGTCTCCCACGCCGATTAACGGCAGAAACAGATTAGCCAAAGGTGCTAAATCCCCGGATGCGCCTAACGAACCTTTGTCGTACACCACGGGTAGGATGTCGTTGTTAAATAAATCGAGCATCCGTTGCACGGTTGCTACCTGAACACCGCTATAGCCCAATGACAAAGCGTGTGCTTTGAGCAAAAACATCAGCTTCACTATAACCGGTTTTGTTTCTTCGCCAACGCTACAAGCGTGCGATTTTACCAGATTTTCTTGCAACGTATGCAAATCATTACTCGAAATGGTACGGTTACACAACGAGCCAAATCCGGTAGTGATTCCATAAATGGGCTCCTTCTGGTTTTTCATTTTTTCATCGAGGTAATCGCGGCATTTTTGAATGCGTTCTTTAGCTTCCTGCGATAACTCGAGCTTGATGTTTTCGTTGATGATACGTTCCAAATCTTCGAACGTGAGTTCATCTTTTCCAATGTAATAGATATTTTTCATTATTTTAGCTGTTGGCCATTAGCTATTGGCTGTTAGCTGTTGGCAAACGATTTTAGTTTTGTTGTTATTTTCCTTTTAATTTGCTATACAAACTGTTAAGCATTTTCTGGATAATTTGTAATTCCTCAACCATTAAATGAAATGAGCCTCTTGGATGTAACCTACTTCTTTTGCTATGATTAGCAAATTTTCAGTTTCAAAAGCTGAACCTAATGCAAATTCAATGAAACGTGCAAAATCTTTTTCAGAGCTTCTTGCAGAGCCTTCAGCTATATTCGAAGAAATTGAAACAGCCGCACTTTCAACTTGAGAAATAATATTGAATTTTTCCTTATAAGGAAGTTTTTCAGTAAAAAGGTATATCCTTTTAATAAATTGGATAGTCCTTTTCCAAACATCGTAATCTCTGAAATTTCTCATTTTCGTATCTTTGTTAATCTTGCATTAAATGAATAATAATCGCAATGCCTAAACAGCCAATAGCTAATGCTAACCGCTAATAGCCGATTTTACCCAATCCGTTAATTCTTTTTCTTTTGCAATTGTCTCTTTCTCAATGCGATCGCAGTTGTCGGCCAGTTTTTGCACAAATCCGGCATCTTTCAATCCGCCAAGGTTAATGCGAACATTAAGCAATGCACCTAACACGGCAGTTCTGCAGGTCATCATGGCCACGCATCCGTCGGTAACTGCGTTTTTGTTCCCTTTGCGGGTGGTTTCAACGATCAAATCGAGCATATCTAAACCTCGTTCGGCAATTTCCATTGGAACCAATGCAGCGATTTTAGTTGCTTCCTGAATTTTCTCGCTACGAAGCGATTTTTCTTCATCGGTTTCTTTCGGAAGTTTATAAGCGCCAAAAACTAAGTTGTATGCATCACTATCGCGGTCGATATCGTTGAGAAAGTGTGTCCTGTAAGTCTCGAATTTCGATACTTTTTCTTTCATTTCGTCTTCCACATCTACGTAATTTTTCTTACCGATGGTGAGGTTTGCCAGCATTTGTGCTAACGACGATGCAATAGCACCGTTTAAAGCCGATACACTTCCGCCTCCGGGAACGGGTTCGTTTCCTGCGGTTTTTTCTAAGAATTGTTTTAGAGTTAAGTCTTGAAGGTTCATAATAGTTATGAGTTATGAGTTATGAGTTATGAGTTTTTAAATATTTGTCCTTTTTTTATTACCGCATCCACAATATTCATTCCCACGTGATAGGGCAAGAATTTGTACGATGGGAATTGCAGCAGCACCAAATCGCCCTGTTTGCCCACATCGATACTGCCTATTTTGTCGGCATGGTCAATGGCTGCCGCACTGTTTATCGTGAAAGCCGTTACAGCTTCTTCGGGCGATAGTTTCATATAGATGCAAGCGATAGCGAACAGCAACGGTACCGATGCCGTGAACGAACTACCCGGATTTAAATCGGTAGCCAATGCCACGATGCAATTTTGGTCAATCATTTCACGACCGCGGGCATATTCTTCGCGCAGCGAGAAAGCCGTGAGCGGAAGCAATGTAGCCACCACGCCCGATTCTGCCATGGCACGAATGCCCTCGTCCGATGCTTGTAAAAGATGGTCGGCAGAAAGGCATTTCAGTTCGGCAGCCAGTTCGGCTCCGCCAAATTGTACAATTTCGTCGGCGTGAATTTTCAGTTTGAAACCGTGTTCACGGGCAGCTTGCAGATAGCGGCGCGATTGCTCGATGGTGAACACATTTTTTTCGCAGAAAATATCGGCACATTCCGCCAGTTTTTCCTGTGCTACCAACGGAAACATTTCGTTGATATTGAAATCGATAAACTCGTCTTCCCTACCCTTCCATTCGGCAGGTGTGGCGTGTGCGCCCATAAAGGTGGGCACGATGTCCATGGGATGTTCCTCGTTCAGACGACGCATCACACGCAATTGTTTCATCTCGGTTTCCTTATCGAGGCCATAACCGCTTTTTCCCTCCATGGTAGTGATGCCCAATTGCATCATGGCGTTCAGACGCATTTTTCCGGCAGCCATCAGCTCATCTTCCGATGCTTGGCGCGTGGCTTGTGTGGTGTTCACGATACCACCACCGCGATTCATTATGTCCATGTAGCTGTCGCCCCGCATGCGCCACGAAAATTCTTCTTCGCGATAACCGCCAAACACAAAATGCGTGTGCGGATCCACAAATCCGGGAAGTAAGGCTTTGCTTTCGGCATTGATAACTTCGTAGTCGGCTTCGTTTACGGGAATGGCTTCACCTTGTTTCAACACGTGCGAGATGATGCCGGCGGTAACGATAACTGTTCCGTTTTCAATCACGTGCAAATCTTGCATTTCTTTGCCGCGTTTTCCGGCAAAACCGCTGCAAGTAACTACTTGGGCGGCGTTTTTTATGATGATGTTGTTCATTGTTTTTTTGTTTTTGTTACACAGAGAGACACAGAGGCTTCACAGAGTTCACAGAAATGACAATTTATCTTTTTAGTTCCGGTTTAATCTCAATTAGTTATTTGTAATTATCAATTAGTAATTTTCTTCTTCCACTCCGTGTATCCCAAAATTGCCAGCACTAAAAAAACGGTATATTGCCCGCTCGTGAAATACAATCCCTGCGATGCGTAAATGGGTATTGACAAAATATTTCCTATAATCCAGAATTGCCAATTCTCCAGTTTTTTTAACGCCATCAAAATGGTTGCCACCAAAAAGAAAGCCGTATTAAACGAATCGATATAAGGCAGATAGGATTGAATGTAATCCGTATCGGTTCTGTTCACGTACCGCAAAAGAAAAAATACAGCTACATAGATTACAATCACCGCCGTCCACGATATGATGTTCTCTTTAAAAGTATTGCGCTTTATCTGTAATTTCTGATCGTTCTCGTCGACACGAGACCACATATACCATCCGTAGATATTGGAAATCAGATAAACCACATTAATTCCGGCATTAGCATACAATCGGGCAGCGAAACAAATGTACACATAAATTGCCACATTGATAATCCCGAAAGGAAAAACTAAAATATTTTCCTTTCGGGCGTACCATACACTGATGATGCCTAATAGAGCCGCAAAGAGTTCGAGATAATTCATACCTTTGTGTAGAGACGTGATATTATCGCGTCTCTACTATTCCATCAACTTTGCTTCCAAAACCTGGCTCATCGAAAAGTTTTCAAGTCCAAGGTAATATGCAGCAGTATCCACTAAAGCTTCCATGGGAACCAAACCTACGATTTCGCCTCCAACAACGGGAACACCGTAGCGTTGCGCTTCCATTCTAACCATTTCGTGTGCTCGATAAATGGCTGTTTTGGTGTAATCGGTCAGGTTCATCGAAACTTGCGTGATGCCGCGTTCTTCCAATGCAACACCCATTCCTTTGCAGAAACGCAATCCGCCGCCAATGAAGCGTACTTTTTTGGCAATGGCAGTAGCAATTTCCAGATTATCCGTTCCCAAATTCACGTTGTAAGCTACCAACGGCATACGTGCGCCTATGGCAACCGTTCCAGCTGTGGCGTGACGTTCTGCCGGGCCAAAATCGGGTGTCCATTCGGGTTGTTTAATTTTTTCTGCCATTCCTTCAAACTCGCCTTTGCGTACGGCAGCTAAGTTTTCACGATGGGATGCCGATGCTGATTTTTCGTACAAGAAAACGGGCAGATTGTATTTTTCGGCTACCGTTTCGCCCACTTCTTTCGACAAAGCGACGGCATCTTCCACCGTTACTTCTTTGATGGGGATAAACGGCACTACGTCAACGGCTCCCATTCGCGGATGTTGTCCGCTGTGCTTGGTCATATCAATCAACTCAACGGCTTTGCCGATGGCTTCGATAACGGCATTTTTTAATTCTTCGGGTTCACCAACAACGGTTACAACGGTACGATTGTGATCGCTATCGCTGCTGTAATCCAACAGTTTTACATTTTCTTTTGCGCGGAAACATTCCACGATTTTTTCAATTTTTTGCTTGTCGCGTCCTTCGCTGAAATTGGGAACGCATTCCATGATTTTGTTCATAATATTACCCCTCCAACTCCTCTAAAGGGAGTGATTTAAGTTGTTTATTTAATTTATTTTAGTGAATATCTTTTTTCTAAACTGGCCAAAAAATTGTAACTAGAACAGCCAACAAGTGCCGTCACTTCTGACGGTTTTTGTGGTGTTTATTTTTGCCGCAGGCGAATAAATCGCCCACGGTTATGAAAATTTGGCTTTTCAAGCGACCATCTGATTCTTAAACTTCCAAATATTTTTCATCATCAATAAAAGACCATCAACAACCAATTTAGTAATTAGTCTTTTGTATTTAGTAATTTATTAATTACGCTTTCCTCCACCAAATACGGCTCCGTAATATGATAGCCATCGGCGTGTGATTGGTTGAACTCTTGCACGGTGCTTATCGCGTTTTCGTTGCGTGCCCACGAGCGGCGGGCAACACCGCCCATCACGTCCCACAGCATGGCAGAGCGAAGAATTTCGTCCACCCGTTCGCTGCCGTCGCACACCATTCCGAAACCACCGTTGATGGATTTTCCGATTCCAACGCCGCCACCGTTGTGCAGTGCCACGAGGCTCATTCCTCGTGCGGCATTTCCGGCGAAGCATTGCACTGCCATATCTGCCATCACGTTGCTGCCGTCTTTGATATTGGCGGTTTCACGGAAGGGCGAGTCGGTGCCGCTCACGTCGTGATGGTCGCGTCCCAACATAATAGGGCCAACTTCTCCATGGCGAACCATTTCGTTGAATTTCAGAGCGATGTTCATTCTACCCAGCGCATCCTGGTACAAAATTCGGGCTTGTGTTCCGACAACCAATTGGTTTTTCTTGGCATCGCGAATCCATACCCAGTTATCTTTGTCTTGTCCACGACGATTGGGGTCGATGCAATCCATAGCGGCTTTGTCCGTTTTTATCAAATCTTCGTGCTTTCCGCTCAGGCAAACCCAACGGAACGGGCCGTAACCGTAATCGAACAGTTCGGGCCCCATAATATCTTCTACGTACGACGGCCAGATGAATCCATCTTTTTCGTCCACACCGTTTTTTGAAATCTCTTTCACGCCGGCATCGTAAATGGCTTTCATAAACGAATTGCCGTAATCGAAAAAGTAAGTGCCTTGGGCAACCAATCGTTTGATAACGTTGAAATGGCGTACCAACGATTCGTCCACCAATTGATGGAATTTTTCACGGTCTTCTTTCAGCAGACGGGTACGCTCCTCGAACGAAATTCCGGCTGGGCAATATCCGCCCGTGTAGGGTTCGTGGCACGAAGTTTGGTCGCTCAACAACTCGATGTGTATGTTGTTATCGGCTGCAAATTCCAATAAATCCACAATATTTCCGTGGTAGGCAATGGAAAGCGGCTCTTTGCGAGCCATGGCTTCGTGCGCCCAGTCAAATGCCTGCTGTTTGTCGGCAGTTATTTTGTGTACCCAACCTTGCGAGTGGCGGGTTTCGATGCGGGAGTAATCCACTTCGGCAACAATGGATGCCGCGCCGGCTATATCGGCAGCTTTGGACTGTGCGCCGCTCATACCGCCCAAACCGGACGAAATAAACAGGTGTCCACGCAAATCGCCATCTTGCGGAACGCCCAATTTTTGCCTTCCGGCATTGAGCAATGTGTTGAATGTACCGTGCACAATGCCTTGCGGCCCAATATACATCCAGCCACCGGCAGTCATTTGACCGTAGTTGGCAACGCCCATTTGCGCAGCAATTTCCCAATCGGTCAGGTTATCGAACTGCCCAATCATCATGGAGTTGGTAATGATTACACGGGGTGCATCGGGTTTCGATTTGAACAAACCTAACGGATGTCCGCTTTCCACCACCAGCGTTTGGTCTTGTGTCAATTCTTCCAAATACATCATTATCAGACGATATTGCATCCAGTTTTGGCACACTTGTCCGGTTTCTCCATAGGTTACCAATTCGTAGGGATAAAGAGCGATATCGAAGCACAAGTTGTTGTCAATCATCACTTGGAACGCTTTGCCTTCCACGCATTTACCTTTGTATTGGTCGATGGATTTGGCTTTCAAATCGCCTTGCGGACGATAACGATAGCCGTAAATTTTTCCACGTGTTTTGAGCTCTTCCAAAAATTCGGGAGCCAAAGTTTCGTGCAATTCCGTGGGAATATAGCGCAACGCGTTTTTTAATGCAATTTCGGTTTGAGCCGGCGTTAGTCGGAAGCCGCGGTCGGGCGCACGGCGAATACCATCTTTAAATTTCGGATATTCAGGTAACTTGTTGGATAAGGTTATTTTCATACTTAGATTACAATTTGTAAAGCATTTAGCGTTAATTTGACACAAAAATAGATATAATAGTTCTTTCAACCAAATGATAAGGAATGTTTTTAATCTAAATGTCGGGTTCTAAAACTTAGCTATTGTTTTCAGAATAGTTATCTTTGTATATTCATTTTTTAAATAATCAATTTTAATGGATTATAAGTTAGAAATTTGCGCCAATTCCGTCCTTAGTTGCGTTGAAGCGCAAAAAGGTGGGGCTTATCGCGTTGAATTGTGTGCAGGAATTCCCGAAGGCGGCACAACACCCTCCTACGGAGATATTGCAATGGCAAGAGAATTGCTCAACAAAACAAAATTAAACGTAATAATCCGTCCCCGGGGAGGCGATTTTCTGTATTCTGAACTGGAGCACCAAATTATGCTCAAAGATATTGAAATTTGTCGTAAATTAGGTGTTGACGGTGTGGTAATCGGTTGCCTTACACCGGAAGGTGATGTGGATATGCGACGTTGCCAGGAATTAGTTGAAGCAGCAGGCGAAATGGATGTTACGTTTCACCGCGCATTCGACATGTGTCGCGACCCATTTAAAGCCATGGAAGACATTATCTCATTGGGGTGTAAAATAATTCTCACCTCGGGGCAACAACCAAAAGCCGAACAAGGAATTTCATTACTCAAACAATTGATAAAACGAGCCAACGAACGCATTGTTATTATGCCCGGAAGCGGTGTAAATGCTCAAAACATTGCAAAAATAGCACAAGAAACAGGAGCTACACAGTTGCATCTTTCAGCACGACAGTCAATTGAAAGCCAAATGATTTACAGAAATCCTAATTTAAAAATGGGTGGCACGAACGTAGTTATTAACGAGTACGAACAAAACATTACCAGTGCAGAAAAAGTAAAAAATACGCTGAATATATTGAACAGTTAATAAAAGAATATCGTTTTTAAAATAAAAATAACATGAAGAAAGTTAGAATTTTCACCATACTTCTCGCAGCAATAACTCTGTTGTTTTCTTGTTCACAAAAAGGAAACAAAAATGCAGAGTCTGCCAACTACGAAGTAGTTCCATTACCGTCAGAGATAGCTGCATCGGAAGGGAATCCGTTTGTTCTCTCCCAATCCGTAAAAATCGTATATCCTGCAGGAAACGAAAAAATGCAACGTAACGCAGAGTTTTTATCCCAGTTCCTTGATGTATCGACAGGAATAAAACCGTCTGTTACCACTTCTACATCGGATAAAAATGTCATTATTCTTGCACTTGGTTTGCAAAATCAAAACGCTGAAGCGTATGAAATTGTAGTTAACGGGAACACAATTACCATAACCGGGGCAAGTGAGGCCGGCGCTTTCTACGGAATACAAACATTACGAAAATCTATTCCTGAAAATGCAACATCAGTGACTTTTCCGCCGGTCACAATTAAAGATGAACCCCGGTTTACTTATCGGGGGATGATGCTTGATGTAGCCCGCCATTTTGAATCGGCGGATTTTGTAAAAAAATATATCGATATTCTGGCCTTACACAATATAAATCGTTTTCACTGGCATCTGACTGACGATCAGGGTTGGAGAATTGATATAAAAGCCTATCCGAAACTCACTGTTATTGGCTCACAGCGTGAACAAACTGTCATCGGTAGAAACACAGGAGAATACGACGGTAAACCGCATGGAGGTTTTTACACTCAGGAAGAGATCAAAGATATTGTTAAATACGCCGAAGACCGCTATATCACCATCATTCCCGAAGTGGATCTTCCGGGACATATGCTGGCAGCTCTTACTGCATATCCCGAATTAGGTTGTACAGGCGGGCCATATGAAGTAGCCACTTCCTGGGGAGTTTTCGATGATGTACTTTGTGCAGGAAACGATTCTACATACATCTTTCTTGAAAGTGTACTTACGGAAGTTATGGAATTATTCCCTTCCAAGTATATTCATATCGGTGGTGACGAAAGTCCTAAAGTACGCTGGGAACAATGCCCTAAATGTCAGGCTCGTATCAAAGAGTTGGGGTTACGTGACAAAGACGGACATCAGGCTGAACACTATCTGCAAAGTTACGTTACTGCCCGTATCGAGAAATTTCTGAACGATAAAGGCAGAAACATTATCGGCTGGGACGAAATTCTGGAAGGTGAATTGGCGCCCAACGCCACTGTGATGTCGTGGCGCGGAATGGGAGGCGGCATAAAAGCAGCTCAAATGGGACACGATGTTATTATGACGCCTACCGATTATTGCTATTTTGACTATTATCAAACCCAAAATACAGATGGAGAACCATTAGCCATTGGAGGATACGTTCCTATTGATAAAGTGTACAGTTTTGAACCCGTTCCTGAAGTATTAACTACAGAACAAAAATCACATATTCTAGGGGCACAAGCAAATTTGTGGACGGAATACATAAAAACATCCGATCACGTGGAGTACATGATAATGCCGCGTATTGCTGCGCTTTCGGAAGTGCAATGGGTAAAATCTGAAAAGAAAAATTACAAGGAATTCCTTACCCGATTACCAAGACTACTCAATCTGTACAGCAAACTGGGTTATAATTTCGCAACTCACGTTTTTGATGTGCAGGCTAAAATGACTCCTAATTTTGAAACAAACTCGCTCGATGTGGAACTGTCAACCATTGATGATGCACCTATCTATTACACATTGGATGGTACAGAACCAACAGCTTCATCAACAAAATACGATGGTAAATTCTCCATCAAAGAAAACTCCGAAATGAAAGCCGTTGCTATTCGCGAAGGAGGAAATACAAGTAAGGTTCTTTCTGAAAAAATTAATGCAAGCAAAGCCAGTTATAAACCCATCGCACTATTGACAAAACCGGACCCAAACTATAAATATGGAGGTGAAGGCATGTTGGTTGACGGACTTTTTGGAAGCAGCACAAACTATAAAACGGGGAAATGGCTAGGGTTTGGCGGAGTGGATATCGTTGCAATAATCGATATGCTTGAACCCACAGAAATTTCAACTGCCGAAGTTCGCAATTGCGTAGTAACGGGCGATTGGATTTTCGATGCGTCGGAAATAATTTTGGAATCATCCAATAACGATTCCATATTTACTACTGTCAACAGCCAAAAACTACTGGACGCCAACACTACACACTGGTCGGACATAACTACTCATACATTGTCGTTCGATCCCGTAACAGCGCGTTATTATAAGCTGACACTTAAACCTACGGTTATGCCGGCATGGCATCCCGGAAAAGGAAACAAAGCCTATTTGTTTATTGATGAAATTACGTTGAATTGATTCTCAAAATAAGTCACGACACTATTATAATCAAAAAACATACTGGAAATTCCGGTGCGTTTTTTACAAGATTCCAAATCATTTCTTTTTCATGCCATCGCCAAAAACACCAGAATACCTGAAATGTATCCCAATATTGCCAATGGGGTGAATCGTTTCAGATAATATCCAAAACTGATTCTTTCCATTCCCATTACCGCAACACCCGTTGCCGAACCAATAATAAAAATGCTTCCTCCCGTTACAGCACAATACGCCAAAAGTGTCCAGAAACCACCATCGGCAACAAAATATTGCATATAAGGTGTAACAGCAGCCGAGGTTTCAAGCACCGGATACATACCCATAGTAGCAGCTACGAGGGCCACGTTATCCACCAGCGACGAAATTGCACCACTGATTACACTAATAACATATGGTTCCTTTATATTCGACGAAAGCATATCGGCAAAAAGTGTGAGTTGTCCGCCCACATTCAATGCTGCCACCGACATCAGAATTCCGAGAAAAAAGAAAATAGTAGGTAAGTCTACCGAACGTGATAAAGTAGGGATGCGCAACTTATCCGATTCACGAATATCATTTATCCGTCCATACATCAAATCGGTGTATATCCACAAAAAAACCAGCCCAATCAGCACACACATGAAAGCTGGCAAATGAGTTATAGTTTGAAAAACAGGAACAAACGCAAGCGATGAAATTCCAATCCAGAAAATAATTATTCTCGATTTATTCGGTATACGCTCTATGTAAATGTCATCTGCCGAAACATCACTGCTTTGACGTAAGGTTGTTCCTTTCTTGAATAACCAAAAATCAGCAATTATCAATGGAATCAACAAGTTTGCCAATGCCGGCAGAAACAGATGCGATATTTGATGCCACGCAGTGATGTTTCCACCTGTCCACAACAAGAGCGTTGTTACGTCACCAATAGGAGACCATGAACCGCCCGCGTTTGCCGCCAGGATAATAATGCTGGCGTATTTCATTCTGTCGGTATGATCGGGAACCAGTTTGCGAAGAACAGCAATAAGCACGATGGCGGCCGCCAGATTATCGAGTAAAGCAGAAAAGAAAAAAGACGAAAAGCCAATAAACCACATTAATTTACGCTTATTTTCGGTACGTAGTGAGCGAGAAATAGCCAAAAAACCGCCGTGTTTATCGACAATGTTAACGATAAGTAGCGAACACATCACGAAAAATAATGTTTGCGCCACATCACCCAGGTGAGGAACAAATGCCCTTTCGGTAAAATAGTGCACGACTTGATCTTTGGCAGGAAGACTCTCCAACTCCGTTTGTTTTACAAAGTTTAAAAAGTCCGGATTTTGACGTTCTACCAAAATATTTTGTGAGTCGGACCCAAGCATCAACCAAAGTGTGATGCTCATAAATAACGCCGTTGCAGATTTATTTACCTTAATTATATCCTCGAGCGCAATAGCGATAATGCCGAGGATAAACACAACTGGCATAACATAGTACATAAATTGATTCTTATTATTTGATTAATGAACGAAGCAGTTGAATTTCATCTGCCCATAACGATTCGTCCGGAGTTTCAAGAATGAGCGGCATATTGTTGAAGCGACTGTCGTTCATTATAAATGAGAATAAATCCATTTTCATCAACCCTTTACCTAAGCTGTCGTGACGATCTACCCGAGACGCCAGTTCTTTTTTAGAATCGTTTATGTGCATCCCTTTCAGATAATTGATTCCCACAATCTCATCGAATTTGCGAAAAGTACTTTCAAATCCCTCACGGGTTCTTATTTCATAACCCGCAGCCAGCGTGTGAGCTGTATCCAGACATACTCCTACCCGACTTTTATCCTCTACTTTATCAATTATATGGGCGATCTGTTCGAATGTGTGTCCCAGATTAGTTCCTTGCCCTGCCGTATTTTCGATCACAGCGGCAACCCCGTTAGTTTTTTCGAGTGACATATTGATAGATTCAGCAATTCTGTCCAAACAATCATCAATCGATATCTGATTCAAATGGCTGCCGGGATGAAAATTAAAACGATTTAACCCCAGTTGTTCGCAACGCTTCATTTCATCTAAAAAAGCGGAGCGTGATTTTTTTAATCCTTCTTCCTCGGGATGTCCCAGGTTGATAAGATAACTGTCGTGCGGGAGGATATGATCGGGCGAAAAACCGTATTCCTCGCATCGGGATTTAAATAAATCGATATTCTGCTGCGTATAAGGTGCAGCAAACCATTGACGTTGATTTTTGGTAAAAAAAGCGAAGGCATTTGCTCCTATCAAATGTGCATTAACCGGCGCATTTTCCACACCACCGGATGCACTGATGTGTGCTCCAACATACTTCATAACTTCTGATTTTAATTATTCAAATTGAATGTCGCAAAGATACATGATAAAGATTGAAATTATAAAAAAACAGTTGTTTTTGTACAGAATTTCTTAATGAAATCATAATATTTATTATCTTTCGGAAAATTAATAACTGAATAAAACACATCCACTATGTTAATTACAACAACAAACACAATTGAAGGAAGACGCATTGTCGCTTATTACGGGATAGTAACAGGCGAAACCATTATCGGTGCCAATATTGTAAAGGATTTTTTCGCCTCCATAACCGATATTGTTGGGGGACGTTCGGGCAAATACGAACAGGTGCTTCGCGAGGCCAAACAAATTGCCCTCCGCGAAATGGAAGAAAATGCCGCCAGAATGGGAGCAAACGCTATTATTGCAGTCGATTTAGACTACGAAACCATTGGCGATAAAGGAAGTATGATGATGGTTTCTGCATCCGGAACGGCGGTGAAAGTGGAGTAAAGGACGTTGGAAACATTATGGTGACACTACTTGAAAGACATCCGATTCACTAAAAAATAAGTCATAATAGAAAAACACTTTAAACGATGAAAAAAATCAATCGACGCGATTTCTTAAGCTATACCGGTTCGGCAGTAGCCTTTACTATTATTCCACGAAACGTGCTCGGAGGAACCGGATTTATAGCTCCAAGCGATAAAATAGCCCTTGGACTTATCGGTGCAGGAATGCAACAAATGGGTGAGTTGGTAAACTTGATTCCCGACGATCGGATTCAGGTTGTTTCCGTTTGTGACCCAAATAAATATCCTATCGGATACCGGCAATGGGGCGCTGGAAACGGGCTGAAGAACAGCGTACGGAAACTGTTGGGAGACTCATCGTGGGGAGGCGAAGTAAACGTAACGGCAGGCAGGGATTGCGGGCAGAGTTTTGTAAATCAGTACTACGCCAAGAAACGGAATGTGAGAAATTATTCTGCTTGTGCTGCCTATTCAGATTTCCGGGAGATGCTGGAAAACGAAAAAAGCATGGATGCCGTAAAAATTATCGTTCCCGATCATGCCTATCCGCCTATCATAATCAATTCGTTAAAAAAGGGTAAACATGTAATTGCCCACAAACCATTGGGAAATCGTGTTTCTGAAACAAGAGCAGTTTTTGATGCTGTAAAAGCAAACCCTCATTTAACTACTCACATGCTTGCGTGGGGACCAATTCATGACAGGTACGAAACCGTGAAAAAGTGGATTGACGATGGTGTAATCGGCACATTGAAAGAAATACACAACTGGTCTTTCAGACCGGTGTGGCAACAGTGGCAAACATATTTTGCGGAACGGCCTGAAATCCCGAAAGGATTCGATTGGGATCTGTGGTTGGGAGCATGGCCAAACAGGCCTTATCATCCCAATTACACACACACCGTATATCGCGGATGGTATGATTTCGGTGCCGGAAGCATCGCCGATATGGGTATTTACAGCCTGTGGCCTCTGTTTACGACTTTTGGAGTAGATACTCCGCCCTATTCGATAGAAACAATGGGCACGACCACAAAAACGATTGGAGAGCACGATGAAATGAAAGATGTTCACAACAACGTTGCTTTTCCGTTATCATCGGTTGTCAGATGGAAATTTGCCGCTTCAAAAGGGACAGGCCCTTTCGACCTTTTCTGGTACGACGGCGGTATGAGACCTCCTACTCCGCCCGAAATTGAAATAGACAATAAAGAGCTGGAAAGTGAAGGAATGATGTTCGTAGGTGATAAAGGAAAGATTCTGGGAGGTTTCCGTTGCGAAAATCCGGTCATAATTCCCGAATCCAGAATGATGGAAGTAACAGGCAAAAAAGCTTACGATCAGCCCGGTCCGGAAAAAAATGCAACTGATATATGGATCGATGCCATTTTGAACAATAAGCAATCGCCGGGAAATATGTTGGATTCGTGGCCGATCATCGAAACGGCACATCTGGCAACTGCCGCGTTCAGAACAGGAAAAAAAATAATCTACGATCACAAGAATATGAAAATCACAAATATTCCTGACGCCAACAAATACCTGTATCGATCTGAGTACAGGAAAGGTTGGGAAATTTAATCGAAATAATGTACAATTTTAAAAATCAAAACATATGAAGAAAGTAACTCGTCGCGGTTTTATTGAAAAATCGCTCGCCATCGGAGCCGGAACTTTTATAGCTCCCTCGTTATTAAAAATGCAGACCGCCCATGCAGCTCAACAATCGTCTTGGATAGGCAAAAACGATATTTCTCTTGCGCAATGGGCTTTAGTGGATGAAGTGAGAGCCGGTAAATGGAAAACGTTGGATTTCCCCAGAATTGCTCGTGAAGATTTCGGAATCAATGGAATTGAATTCGTGAACACCCTTTTCGAAGTTCCCATTGCGAACTACTTGAATATATTAAAAAAGAATGCAGCCGATCAAGGAGTGAAAATGGTACTCATCATGGTGGATGCCGAAGGAGAAACCTGTACGCCGTCCAAAGAAGAACGAAAACAAACTGTAACCAACCACCGTAAATGGATCGATATAGCACAATATCTGGGTTGTCATGCAATACGAACCAATTGTATCGGAGCAAAGGATATCGATAAGAACGAAGCGCTGAAATGGTCTGCAGAGACCTACAATATGATGCTCGAACACGCCGTTCCTGCCGGAATCAGTATTTTAATAGAAAATCATGGCGGTGTATCCAACGATGCCGACTGGATAGTATCGCTTATGAAAGAAGTGAACAGCAAATATTTCGGTGTTTTACCTGACTGGAGAGAACCTGGTTCACAATTCGATAATGTCGGGTTTTTGGAAAAAACACTTCCCTACGCCGGAGGTATGTCGTTCAGAAATCAGCCTACGGATGCACTAACCGAAAAAATGATAAAGATGACCTACGAAAGAGGTTTCAGAGGCTGGTACGGGATTGAATCGAGTGGACGTGAAAATATCAAGAAAAGTAAAGAATTATTATTAAAACACTTACCAATGTAATCTTTTTGATTCATGGAAGAAATGATCTACTCCCGAAGAAAATTCATAAAAACACTCAGTATCAGTGTGGGCAGTTTTCTGCTACTGCCCAGATGTACATTTGGAAAAACTTCCGCATGGAGATTTTTCTCAAACGAAGAAGGCGTGTTGGTAGATGCCATTGTGGAGCAAATAATTCCGACAGATGAATGGCTGGGAGCCAAGGACGCTATGGTAACCAATTTCATTGATAAGCAATTGGTCGGACCTTACACCAGACATCAGGAAATTTATCGAAACAGCCTTTCTGCTATTCAGATTGCTTGTAAAAAAGCTTTCAGCAAAAAATTTGAAGAACTTACCTGGGATGAGCAAACCAATTTTCTGATAAGTCTAGAGAAAAATGAAATTGTAACCAAGGTGATCGATAGGTCTGTTGCCAACGCAAATCCTATCAGTGATACGGATAAAACATTCATTAAGAATTGGTTGAAAAACAACTTCTTCAACCTGATCCGGAATCATACGATGCAGGGATTTTACGGAAGTCCTCGCCACGGAGGCAATTACAAATTCGTCAGTTATAGAATGATAGGTCTGGATCCTTATCCGATTATGGGTCAAAACCGATATAAAGCAAGCAGCAATGGCTAATAAACACGTAAACGCAATTGTAGTAGGCGCTGGCGCCGGAGGCGGCGTAGTTGCCAAAGAACTAAGTGTGGCCGGAATGTCTGTTGTGCTGTTTGAACGCGGCGGATGGGCTAAATACGACGATCACGATCAGGACGAACTGTTTTCACAGCGTACAACCGTTCTCGGCAACGCTTACGGACCGGATAACATCCATTATAAGCGCGTGAGGATGTGGAGTGAAGGGGAAAAGACCATTGTATTGCCAAACGAAGGCGGATACGGCAACAACGCTGCCTGCGTAGGATCGGGAACAGTTAGTTATGGAGCGATGGCCTGGAGATTTATGCCGGAAGATTTCAAAATGAAATCCACATACGGACATGTTGAAGGCACAACGCTGGAGGATTGGCCAATCAGTTACGAAGACCTGGAACCTTGTTACGAAAAAGCCGAATGGGAAATCGGTGTAGCAGGCGATGACAGTTTGAACCCTTTTGCCCCGCCACGAAAAAAGCCTCAACCCATGCCTCCTTTCGAACACAACAAAGAGGCACAACTACTCCAGGCAACAGCCAAACGATTGGGATGGCATCCGTTCCCTATTCCCATGCTCAGAAATTCTATTCCTTACGGTGGACGTCCACAATGTTACAGAATTCGTGGATGCGTTGGATTTGCATGTCCCGTAAACGCTAAATGCGGAACGCATAACACCGTTATTCCGGTTGCTATAGCTACCGGTAATTGCGAACTGAGAATCAATTGTGTGGTAAGTGAAATTAATGTGAATGATTCAGGTAAAATTACCGGGGTAACTTATTTCGATGAAAAAAACAAAAAACAAACCCAAACGGCAGATATCGTAGTTGTAGCCGGAAGCGCAACAGAAACTGCCCGATTGCTGCTTAACTCAAAATCAAGTTTTTTCCCCACCGGCATAGGAAATGAAAACGATTGGGTGGGACGAAATCTTCAGGATCACGCATATTGCGGAGCCAGCGGAATATTCGATTATGATATCTACGATGACAAAGGCCCGGGCGCTTCCATTGCCATCAGCGATTTTAATCACCACAACCCGGGCATTGTTGGGGGCGGGGTAATTTGTAACGAATTCAACGCACTTCCCTATCTTTTTACAGGTATTCGACCACCTGGATCAGCGAGATGGGGGGTGGAACATAAAAAATTCCAGCGGGAAAATTACAAACGTATCGGCAGGGCGCAAGGTCCGTATCAGGAGATGCCCAGCTTTGGAGCAAGAGTTGAAGTGGACGATGTTGTGAAGGATTTTTGGGGAATTCCCGTCTGTAGAATTTCAGGAAGAGCCAGCATAAAAGATGCCGAAGGCACAGCCTTCATGGCCGATAAAGCCGAAAAATGGCTGTTGGAGGCAGGAGCAATACAAACATGGAAGACCGGCGTTGTCACCGGAGAAAGACCTGCAGGAGGAGGACAACATCAGGCCGGAACCTGCCGCATGGGAAATGATCCGAAGACATCGGTCTGCGATAAATTTGGCAGAGTACACAGCACTCCGAACGTTTTCGTCGCCGATGGAAGTTTACACGTTACCAACGGAGGATTTAATCCTGCGCTCACCATTATGGCTTTGGGCTATTGGGTAGGTGGATATATTGCAGGTGAATGGCTAAAAGGCAACCGATTTAAATAAGATGATTATGGCAACCAAAAAATCTCGTAAGTCTAACTTTATTACCGTCTCGGTTATAACATTAGTTGGTATTGTCCTGCTATTCAGCAGTTTTTATACCTACTGGAATTCTGCTCCAGCCGAACAAACGTGCGCATCGTGTCACGAAATTTCTTCGCGGGTTACTTCCCTATCCCATTCAGCTCACCGTGAAGTATCTTGCAAAGAGTGTCACGGAACGGCGTTGAGCAACGGATTACACAGCCTGAAAGAAAAATCGATGATGGTTGTCGGTCATCTTCAGGGTAAAAATGCCGATGATGTAAGGATGAATGAAGAACAATACCTGGCAGTTATGGAAAATTGCGCCAGGTGTCATACATCGGAATTTGCGAATTGGAAATCGGGAGGGCATTCTGCTACTTATACCGATATCTTTCTGGATGAAAAACACAACAGCATTGAGCAATTAAATTACGACTGTTTACGCTGTCACGGAATGTTTTACGAAAACTCCATCGATGAACTGGTGGATAATCAAACCACCAAAGGTCCCTGGAATTTAACTGACAAGAAAAAAGCAACTCAACCTACCATAACTTGTTCGACTTGTCATGCCGTTCATACCGATGGAGAAATTAAGCAAACACCCGATTACGCAAATCCGGCAGAAATATTTTATTATCGTAACAGTAAAACTCCTGAAGTAAGTTTTTATGTCAGATCCGAGAAAATTCATGTACCCGTGGATTTATTATCTAATCCTGGCATCACTCATGAAGGAGAAAGTATTATGGTATCAGATGACCCGATCATGCGTAATTGTGTACAATGCCATGCTCCAAATACGTTTCACGTATCTGCGACAAGTGACGACCGCACCCCCCGAGGTGTACACGAAGGGTTATCGTGCATGTCATGTCACGAACCGCACAGTAACGATGCGAAAAACAGTTGTATAAAATGTCATCCTGCGATAAGTAATTGTAATTTGGACGTTACGACAATGAATACTACGTATGCCGATGCTAACAGTCCAAATAACATACATTGGGTTTCCTGCAACGATTGCCATACCGACGGATCAAAGAAATCTGCTTTTGCACAAAACCGGATAATCCCGACACTTGAAAAATAATTTGAAACTTATCCAATCATCGCTTCATTGAACTATTGGTATTAAACTACTGCTGTTGCGTTAATA